>CAXNIG010000082.1:0-4619 GCA_964202445.1 Pseudomonadota bacterium | reverse complement strand
CAAACATAAGCTAGAACTAGACTTTATTCATCACGCCTTTTTAAAAAATCCTAAGCCCAATCTCAGCCTAGACCTCATCTTAAGCATCGGCAGCTATCAATTATTATATATGGATACGCCCAGTCATGCCGCGATTTTTGAAACTGTGGAACTTGCAAAAGAGCAGCGCCTACCCGCTAATCTGGTTAATGCCATCCTGCGCCAAATTGATCGCCAGCGCGCTGCATTACCTATATTGCCAGAGCCCATTCAGTACAATCATCCTCTTTGGCTGCATCAACGTATTCAAACCCATTATCCACAAAATTGGCCCGCGATTCTGCATGCAAACAATCAGCATCCGCCGCTGTTTATTCGAATCAATCAACGCCAATCCAATCCCATCGCGTATGCTGCATTATTAAAAAATCAAGGCATTGAAGCAGAACTGTGCGCCGCTTACCCAGATGCACTCTATTTGCCACAGGCTGTTCCTGTTGAAAGCTTACCCCAATTTCAAGAAGGTGCCGTGTCCGTACAAGATCTTGCTGCCCAAAAAGCCGCTTATTTACTTGAGCTTGAGCCAGGTCAAAAAGTTTTAGATGCCTGCGCTGCACCCGGGGGCAAAGCCTGTCATATGCTTGAGGTCTCTGATATTGACCTTATTTGCATTGATCATAAAAAAAGTCGCGCCCTACAAATCGAACACAATCTCCAGCGCTTGCAATTAAAGGCCAGAGTCCTCACTGCCAACAGCACGGCTCTGGATTTTCCAGAAGCACACTTTGACCGAATTTTATTAGATGCACCCTGTTCTGGCACAGGCGTCATTCGCCGCCATCCTGATATTCGTTTTCTTAAAAAAGAAGCCGATATTTGCGCTTTTCAGCAACAGCAAATTGCACTGCTCACGCACCTGTGGCCCATGCTTAAGCCAGGCGGCATTCTTCTCTACGCCACCTGCTCAATTCTTCCCGAAGAAAACACCCAAGTCACCCAAGCTTTTTTAAGCACCCACCCCGACGCAACGCTAAACTTTACCGAGCAATTCCTGCCCACCGATAAAGGCCCAGATGGTTTTTATTATGCCAAATTTAAACGCAGCCAAGGCTAACCGGGATAGACCCCTTGCTAAAACAAATTGGATCTAGGATAATACCTCTGCTGCTGGTCAACCAGTGCGGCTTAGATGCGAACCCCGCCAGATCCGGAAGGAAGCAACGGTAACATTGATGCAGGTATCGGTCTTGGCAAGCAGCACTTATTTTATAAGGAAACATCTTGGCTTATCAGGTCCTAGCGCGCAAATGGCGCCCCCAATCTTTTAGCGAACTCGTTGGTCAGGAGCAAGTTCTCTCTGCATTACTTCATAGCCTAGGCGTAGGCAAGCTTCATCATGCTTATCTTTTTACCGGCACTCGCGGAGTGGGCAAAACCACGGTAGCCAGGATCGCCGCAAAATGTTTTAACTGCGAAAAAGGCATTTCTGCCACACCTTGTGGAGCCTGCCCCACCTGCATCGAAATTTCTGAGGGTCGCTTTATTGACTTAATCGAGATTGATGCGGCCTCCCGCACCAAAGTCGAGGACACGCGTGAAATTCTCGACAATATTCAATATGCGCCCAGCAAAGGCCGCTTTAAAGTATACCTGATCGATGAAGTCCATATGCTTTCCACCCACAGCTTTAATGCCTTGCTCAAAACGCTTGAAGAACCACCCGATCACGTTAAATTTTTGCTTGCCACCACTGATCCACACAAACTACCAGTTACCGTGCTATCACGTTGCCTGCAATTTCATTTAAAACACATTCCCAATCATTTAATTAAAGCCCGCTTAGAATTTATTTTAGGTGAAGAAAAAATCCAATTTGAATCTGCAGCACTGGACTTAATCGCTAAAGCGGCAGAGGGCAGCCTACGCGATGCACTAAGCTTACTGGACCAAGGGATTAACCAAGGCGAAGGGTGCGTCAGCACAACAAAAACAGCCGAAATGCTGGGCATGACCGAAACTCACTTGCTGTACGAACTCGCAGAAGCAATTGCCGCTCAAAGTACAGAAAGCTTATTTAACTTAATTAAAAAAATTGAAGCAACGCCGATTGACTACGGGATCTTGCTGAATTTATTTACCGAACTCTGGTATGAAGTCAGCCTAGCACAACAATGGCCAAACTATCAAAGCCTAGATTGGCAAAGCGATCGCATTCACCATCTAGCCGGCATGACCTCACCCACACTATGTCAATTGCTTTATCAAATGGCACTACAAGGTAAAAAAGACTTGCCTTTTGCACCTCAGCCCAAAATTGGCTTTAACATGACCCTCTTGCGCATGCTTGCCTTTCAGCCTTTAAAAATAGAAGAATCGCAGCCGCATCTGTTAAAAAAAAAAGTAACGCCAGCACTTAACAATACTGCGCCTCTGAGCAAGCCCAATATAGCGGCGAATGAAACTAAAATTACTGAGGAAAACTGGAAAGAAACGGTCAATTCGCTGCCTCTCGCGGGAGTCTCCAAACAATTTGCGCTCAATATGAGCTTTATTAAACAGGAAGGCCAGGCTTTATTTTTAAATTTAAGCCATGAACACCAAAGCTTACTCAATCCCAAACTGGTTGAACGTCTACAAAATGCATTTTCAGAGTACTACCAAACGCCTTTTACGTTACAAATCTCTGTGACTGAGACGCCCTTGAATACGCCTGCAATGCAACAACAGAAAGAGATTGTTGCCTCGCAAAATCAATTACAAGAAAAACTTGATCAAGACCCGCATTTAAGCTTCATAAAAAATAATTTTAATGTTATAATAGACTCAGTCAAATCAATCAAAACTTAAAGGAGAAAAAATGAACGGCGCAAACATGGACATGAATCAAATCATGGAACAAGCAAAAAAAATGCAAGAAAAAATGCAAGAGATCCAAGAAGCGCTCACCAACACCAAAGTAGTCGGTGAATCGGGCAATGGCCTTATCCGTATTATCATGAACGGCCGTCACGAAGCGATGAAAGTGTTTATGGATAGCACTTTACTGGGCACCAATACTGCTGAACATAAGCAATACCTGGAAGACCTGATTGCTGCAGCAATCAATAGCTGTGCTGATCAAGTTGAAAAAGCCTCACAACAACAATTACAAGGCTTGGCTCAGTCATTGAACTTACCTAACCCAGACGATATGCCTAACTAAATCAGGCCTCATCATCGCAATATAGCCGGACCCTGTTTTTCAAGGTCTGGCTATTTTTTTGACTCTGAGTCCAAGCGCCTAAAAAACAATAATCCCAGCAGAGGAAACAGCGCCACCAGCATAAAGGTATAGCGAAAAGCAGGTGGAGAATCCGCGCCCATAATATTAGTTGAATGCAAAAAGCATTCTAAAATCAAAGCAGCCAATGCAATACTAAATCCTGACATCACCTGCTGCATACTACTCATGAAACTACTGCCCGCACTTTGTAAACGCGTTGCAATATTTAAATAACCAAAACTGTTCATCGTACTAAACTGCACAGAAGTAATCACGCCGTTGAAAAATAAAACCAGCACCATGAAGGCAACGGGAGGATGATAGCTCAAACTTGCTAAAATAAAAGTAGATAGCGAAAACAAAATCGAATTAAAAAACAGTAAAGATCGGTACCCAAATATTTTTAACAAACGCTTAAAAAAGAACTTCGTTAGCAGCATGCCGAATGCGCCCCAAGCCGTCATCAGCCCGGCTTGTAAAGCGGTATAATGAAAACTCACTTGCAAAAGTAAGGGCACCAAAAATGGGCTAACACTAATGGCCAATCTAACAAAAATACCCCCGAGCATGACCCAGCGAAACGCCATATTATCAAAGAGGTCGGTTGAAATCAGCGGCGCGTGCTTTTGTTTTGCATAGGCCCAATATCCATATAAGCCAAGCACACCCAAGCAAAGAAAAAAAATCACCAGACGATGACTGACAATCGGATCAATAATGGTATCCAACCCCAGTAAAAGCAAAGCCAAGCTGCCTGCCAAAATAAAAAATCCCACCCAATCAAACGCATGAATCTTAGGATCTTGTATATTTTCAACATAACGCAAGACAAAATAAAACCCAATTAAACCAATCGGAATATTCACAAAAAAAATCGCCCGCCAGGAAAGATAAGTCGTCAATGCACCCCCAACCAGAGGCCCCAAACTCGGACCCAACAAACCAAAAGTGGCCGTTGTAGCCATTGCAGAGACAAACTCTTCTTTCTGAAAATGACGCATAAACAAGAGCCGACCAACCGGCAAAGACAAGGCCCCACCCGCCCCTTGAATGACCCGCGCCACGACCAACTCTGGCACAGAATAACTGAAGCCACACAAAACCGATCCCAGCAAAAATAACAGCAAAGCGCTAGCAAATACAACTTTACAACCAAAGCGATCCGCCATCCAACCTGAAATAGGAATGATGATTCCTGCCGTTAATAAATAAGCCGTCAATGCTAATTTTAAATGCAGCGGATCTGTGCGCAAACTCAAAGAAATCTGCGGTAGCGCTGTATTAATAATCGATGCATCCAAGCCTTCCATAAAAAAAGCACAGGCCACAATCGTAATAATAATCTTCTGCAAAGAGGTCATGGCAACTTACCCTAATT
>CAXNIG010000081.1:0-4637 GCA_964202445.1 Pseudomonadota bacterium | reverse complement strand
CCCAAGAGGGTCGAGGCATTGGCTTGGTCAATAAAATCAAAGCTTATGCCAAACAAGACTCCCATCAGCTTGATACCGTTGATGCTAATTTAGAACTTGGCCTGCCTATTGATGCACGTCAATACGATCAAGCTTGTATGATTTTGAATTACTTTAATCTCAATCAAGTGATGCTGCTGAGCAATAACCCGCGCAAAGTCGAGGCCTTAACGAATGCAGGCATTCAAGTCGAGCGTCGCGCCCTTCTTGCCGCGCGCACTCCAGATAATCAAACCTACCTAGATACCAAAGCTAAAAAAATGGAGCACTATTTATGACGAATGCAACTCTTTCTATTGCAATTGTAGTCAGTGAATTTAATCATGAAATCACAACTGAATTAATGAATGGCTGCCAACAAACCCTGCTCAAACAAGGCGTACCTGCCAACCAAATTCATATCATTAAAGTGCCTGGCGCGATTGAAATTCCACTCATCTTACAAAAGCTAGCTCAGACCAAAAAATACAATGCGCTGATTGCACTTGGCGCAGTCATTCGCGGCGAAACCACCCATTATGATTATGTGTGCGATCAAGTCAGCCAAGGCTGTCAACGCGTAATGCTGGATCATGATATTCCGGTTATTTTTGGCATCCTCACCACCGAAAACGATGAACAAGCCTTTGCCAGAATCGGCGGCCATCACGGCCACAAAGGGGTTGATGCTGCAGAGGCCGCACTCAGAATGATCCAAATTATCCAGACCCTATAAACACGCAAATAATTTGGCCTGATATTTGATTGCATACAAATTATGTTATAATCAGGGCAATTAAATTAAAATGGTTAATCAATGAAACAGCAAAAAGTCTTAGTTATTGGTGGCGCAACGCTCGATACGATTATTCATTATGAAGATATGGAAACACTCATCCATCAACGTGCAGATCAAATTCAATCTTATTTACTCTTGGAAGAAGGCAAAAAAATTGAAGTGTCCTCTCAACAGGCAACCAGTGGGGGCGGCGCAACCAATGCAGCAGTCTCCTTTAAACGTCAGGGCTTTGAGGTTAATTTATTCTGCAAATTAGGCAAAGATGTTGCTGGAGAAATGGTGCTAGAGGAACTCAAACGCTATGGCTTAGACACATCCAATATTCGCTTTGATGATCAAGTCGGCACTGCAAGCTCTTTTGTCGTGCCTTCACTAAAAGGCGACCGCACCGTTTTTGCTTATCGAGGGGCGAATGCGCATTTGCTAGATGACGACCTACCCCTTGCACAAATTAAACAAGCGGATTTTATGTATATTACTTCCCTCAGCAAAAGCTCGGCAAACCATCTCTCCACACTGGTTGCAGAGGCCAAAAAACATCAGGTTAAAATTGCGGTGAACCCAGGCGTCAGCCAACTCAAAAAAGGGGGCCGTATTTTACAAGACAGCCTCCCTGGCATTGACACGCTGATCCTCAATCAAGAAGAGGCCCAAACTTTGATGATTTCAATCCTGCAAGACGAGGGACTATCGGAAGGTAGTTTTGCCATGGGTTACTTTAACTTAAAAGAGTTTTTCAAAAAAGTGTTAAACCTGGGCCCCAAAATTGTCATTATGACCAATGGTGCCGAAGGGGTACATGTTGCCACGAAAGAGCATCTTTATTTCCATAAAGCCCCTAAAGTCAAAGTGATTAACACCTTAGGCGCCGGGGATGCCTTTGGCTCTGGCTTCACTGGCGCGTATTACCAACATGGGGATATTATACAAGCCATTCGTGCGGGGGTGGTTAATAGCGCCTCTGTAATCCAACACTCGGATGCTAAAACAGGCTTGCTCAGTGCGACTGATTCTGCACTGCAATTAAAAAACATTGCCTTAGATGCATTAGTGGTGACGAACTGGTAAGTCTATGTTAGAATGGCTTGAAGTCAGCTAGACAATCGCCTGTAAAAGTCATTTTATAGGAGGAAAGTCCGGGCTCCACAGGACAAGACGCCAGTTAATGACTGGGAGGCGTGAGCCTACGGAAAGTGCCACAGAAAATATACCGCCATGCCATAGCTTGCAAAAGCGAAGGCGGGTAAGGGTGAAATGGTGCGGTAAGAGCGCACCGCATTGCTGGCAACAGGAATGGCAGGGAAAACCCCGTCTGGAGCAAGACCAAATAGGAATCCTCATGGTGTGGTCCGCACTTGGATTCGGGTAGGTTGCTTGAGCTTTGGAGTGATCCAAAGCCTAGAGGAATGATTGTCCATGACAGAACCCGGCTTATCGGCTGACTTTATTAAATTGCTTAAAAAAAAGATCCCCAAACAACGGATTTTTACTGACGCCCTGAGTTTGCACGCCTATGCGCACGATGCCAGCCATTATCTACTCATTCCCAAAGTCGTGATTCGCGTTGAAAGCGAAGCTGAAATTCAAGCCATTCTCAAGGCCGCACAACACACTCACTTCCCCATCACCTTCCGCGCTGCAGGCACCAGCCTCTCAGGTCAAGCGCTGAGCGAATATGCGCTGATTGTTTTAGGCGAAAACTGGCGCGATCATAAAATTTTAGCCAACGGCGAAATCATTTATCTACAACCTGGGGTCATTGGCAGCGAAGCCAATTTATTTCTCAATCCATATCGACGTAAAATTGGCCCAGATCCTGCTTCAATGAATGCTTGCAAAATCGGCGGTATTGCAGCCAACAATGCTAGCGGCATGTGTTGTGGCATCAAAAACAACAGCTATCACACCCTGCATGGTCTGCGCCTAATTTTGGCCGATGGCACGCTTTTAGACACACACACGACTCACTCCATTGGCCAGTTTCGCAAAAGTCATGCTGATTTTCTTGCCACACTCACTCAGCTGCGCCAAAAAATACGCTGCAATCCCGAACTTGAACAATACATTCGCCAACAATATCGCATCAAGAATACCCTGGGCTATAGCTTAAATGCTTTGCTGGACTTTACCGACCCCATTGATATGCTCACTCATCTGCTGATTGGCTCGGAAGGAACTCTCGCTTTTATTGCAGGCATTAGCTTTAACACCCTTCCCTGCCCATCCCATGAGGCGGCCTGCCTGCTGTTTTTTGAAGATCTTTATGCTGCTGCAAATGCTGTACATCAACTTCCCATCGAAAATATTGCGGCCCTAGAAATCATGGATCAACACGCACTCAAAGCAGGGAAAATGGCAAGCCTATTAAACCTTGACCTGAGCGAGCACCCCAAACATGCTGCACTATTATTGGATCTTAAAGCCGACTCTAAGCTACAACTAGACACTTTGATCAGCGCAATCAATGCCATCACACCCGACAAGCTCATTCACCGCACTGCATTTATCTACGAACGCAGCCTCTACCATACAGTGTGGAATATTCGCAAAGGCATTTTTCCCGCTATCGCGGCTGCACGCAAACCCGGTAGCGCTTTAATCAATGAAGATGTTGCCGTACCCCTCCCCTATCTGCCCGCTTTTTGCCAAATCCTGCAGTTCATTTTTACAAAACATGGCTTTGAACAGGGCTGCATTTTTGGCCATGCAAAAGATGGCAATCTACATTTTTTACTCGAAGCTGACTTTATCTCAGAGACGGGCATCCAGCAATACGCAGCTTTCATGGCAGATTTAGTTAAACTGGTACTGTATTACAAAGGTTCACTTAAAGCGGAACATGGCACTGGCCGCAATATGACACATACCATCAAACAGGCTTTTGGTGAGGAAGCCTATGCCATGATGCAAGACATCAAAAAACTCTTTGACCCCCAGGGCATTTTGAATCCCGATGTTATTTTGTCGGATAATCCGCATTTACATATTCAAAATCTCAAACACATTCCTCTGATCAACCCAATGATTGATGCCTGCATCGAGTGCGGCTTCTGCGAAAAAATATGCCCCTCCAAAAATCTAAGCCTAACCCCCAGACAACGCATTGTCGCACTACGTGATTTGAGCCCCAAGATGCCCAAAAATTTTCAATATCGTGGCGTAGAGACCTGTGCCAAAACTGGCCTCTGCGAAATGACCTGCCCTGTTGGCATCAATACAGGTGAGTTAATGGGCGCGATTCAAGCCACACAGCGCAAACCTTGGCAACATAAAATAATGGCTGGGATTGCACGGCATTTTGGTTTATTGAGTCGCTGGTTTTACCACCCCTCTCCTGACCGCCCTTCTGCAGAAACAACGCCCCCTCAAGTGATTTACTTTCCAAGCTGCGGCGAACGCATTTTAGATCAAAAATCTGCGCAATTTGAAAATAGCTTACGCCATATTTTTAGACAATTAGGAATTCATCTGATCGTGACTGATGCCAGTCATTTTTGCTGCGGCCTGGCTTTTAAAAGCAAAGGCTTTCCTGACATTGCCACGACCAAGCACGCCGAGCTTAATGCTTATTTAAACACACTGTCAGAAAACGGCACGATTCCCATTCTGACCGAAACTGCAAGCTGCATCGAAGGCCTACCCCTACGAGACATTTTAGACTATCTCGCCGACATACTTTTACCGACTGATTTGCTCAAGCCAGTAGACGAAACAATCATGCTCCACCTCACCTGCAGCATGAAACGTCAATACATTGACTCTAAAATCGTCGAGCTCGCAAAACGCTGCGCCAAAACAGTCATCATCCCTGCAGATATCC
>CAXNIG010000080.1:0-4640 GCA_964202445.1 Pseudomonadota bacterium | reverse complement strand
CTATTGGTTCGGGCCATTGCGGCATTGACTACCAATTCCGCTACCAGTACTAAATTACGCAATTCCAGTATATCGCGACCTACACGAAAATGGGCGTAATATTCTTGCACCTCGTGTTTCAATAATTGAATTCGATCATGCGCACGCTGCAAGCGCTTGTTGGAACGCACAATCCCCACATAATTCCACATAAAGCGCCGCAGCTCATCCCAGTTTTGTGTGACCATGATTTCCTCGGCAGAATCCTCGACATAATGATCATCCCAGGGCGCAATCTCAGGCAAGACTTTTCCATCTTGCCACTGACACAAAATATCTTCGACTGCGGCCTTGGCATAAACCAAGCATTCCAAAAGCGAATTACTTGCCATTCGATTCGCCCCGTGCAAACCGGTGCGAGTGACCTCTCCTGCCGCATAAAGGCCTGGGATATCGGTGCGTGCGCGCTTATCAACGATTAAACCACCACAGGTATAATGCGCTGCCGGCACAACTGGAATACGGTCTGTACTTAAATCATAACCATACTTCAGAAGGGTGTGATAAATATTGGGGAAGTGTTGCAAAATCAACTCTTTGGGCTGATGCGAAATATCCAGATAAATACAATCAATCCCCAGACGCTTCATCTCGTGATCAATCGCACGGGCTACAATATCACGCGGGGCCAATTCGCCCAGGGGATGAAAATGATGCATAAACCGCGAGCCATCCGGCAAACACAAAATCGCTCCTTCACCGCGCAAGGCCTCACTCAGCAAAAACGAACGTGCTTCTGGATGATAAAAACAGGTGGGATGAAACTGATTAAACTCCAGGTCTTGCACGCGACAACCGGCGCGATGCCCCATCGCAATACCATCTCCACTCGATACACGGGGATTGGTTGAATATAAATACACGCGGCTGGTCCCACCGGTGGCTAAAATCACCGCTTGCGCTTTAAAAATCACAACCTGATGCCGCCCCTCATCTAAACTATAACAACCGACACAGGCCCCATTTTTTTTAATCAGATCAATCGCAATATGATTTTCGAAAATTTGAATATTCGGCGTATTGCGCGCCAATTCCACCAGAGTCATCGAAACCGAACGCCCGGTCTCATCATCTGCATGCAAAATCCGCCGATGTGAATGCCCACCCTCCAAATTAAGATGATAGCGCCAGGCGCCTGCTTCATCTTGCTCCTGGGTAAACTTCACCCCACGATCAATCAGCCACTCGACTGCATTACGGCCATTTTCCACAGTAAAACGCACTGCTTTTTCATCACACAAACCCGCACCTGCAATCAAGGTATCTTGAATATGTGCCTCAATACTGTCCTCTGAATCAAACACTGCCGCAATCCCACCCTGCGCATATAAGGTTGAGCTTTCCTGCAATGAGCCCTTACAAATCAAGCCCACCTGTTTGCCTGCCTCAGCCAAACGCAAGGCAGCACTGAGGCCGGCCGCCCCACTGCCAATAATCAATACATCAAATGAAGTCGTCATATCGCTGTAAAATCCAAATAACGATGCAATACTTCAGGGATGGTAATACTGCCATCCGCATTTTGATAGTTTTCCAAAATGGCAACCAAAGTACGCCCCACTGCTAAACCCGAGCCATTCAGAGTATGCACCCACTCATTTTTACCCGTTTTGCTATCTTTAAACCGGGCCTTCATCCGCCGTGCTTGGAAATCTGTACAGTTGCTACAGGACGAAATCTCCCGATAGGTATTTTGCGAAGGCAGCCACACCTCTAAATCATAGGTTTTTGCAGCACAAAAACCGAGGTCTCCTGTACATAAAGCCATGACACGATACGGTAAGCCCAACTTTTGCAGAATCACTTCTGCATGGCCACACAGTGCTTCCAGGGCGTCAAAGGATTGCTCAGGATGGACAATCTGCACCAGCTCCACTTTTTCAAATTGATGCTGCCGAATCATGCCCTTGGTATCTCTGCCATAGCTCCCTGCTTCACTGCGGAAACAAGGCGTATGCGCAGTCAACTTCCACGGCAATTGTTTTTCATCCAAAATCATCTCACTGACGGTATTGGTGAGGGAGACCTCTGCAGTAGAAATCAAGTTTAAAGCAAAAGGCTCACGCGTTTTAAAAAAATCATCGGCAAATTTAGGCAGCTGCCCTGTGCCAAAAAACGCAGTATCTTTCACCAAATAAGGGACATACATTTCTTGATAATCATGCTCCCGGGTGTGAGTATCCAACATAAGCTGAATCAATGCACGCTGCAGGCTTGCCAATTTTCGACGCAACACCACAAAACGCGCTCCGGACAATTTCGCTGCCGTATCAAAATCCATCAAACCCAAAGCCTCACCCAGATCGGCATGATCTTTTGGCATAAAATCAAAAACACGGGGCGTCCCCACGCGGCGGATCTCGACATTCTCAGACTCATCTTTGCCGACAGGTGTAGACTCGTGGGGCAGATTAGGCAGCCCGCCTAAAATCGCTTCGATCTCATGATCCAAACCAGAAAACTCAGCCTGCAAAGACTCCAAGCGGCTTTTGATTTCTTCAGCTTGCTGCAACAAAGCATCCGCATTTTGACCTTTAGACTTAGCCTGACCAATCTCGCGCGCGATTTGATTTTTCTCCGCCTGCGCATTCTCAAAAGCGGACTGCACTGTTTTGCGCTGCGCCTCCAAAGCCTCAAACTGCGGATGAATTTGCACCCCCCGCGTCGCCAAACCCGCCTTCACAAACTCGAATTGATTTCTTAATAATTTTGGATCGATCATAATTAAGCAAACTCCCCACCCTTCATAAAGAGGCAATTATACCGCATATTTACAAATAGCAAAACCAGATGTTGCATTTAACATCAGACTGCATTATACTACTTAAATGTATATTTAAAAGGACATTTAAATGCAATCTATTTTAGCCAATCGCAGCATCAGCATCAGTGGTTTACGCAAAAATCCAGGGCAACTCATTGAAGATGCAGCGGGCGAAACTGTGGCTATTTTAAATCGCAATACCGCTACAGCCTATCTGGTTCCACCAAAAATTTACGCCCAAATGCTAGAGGCCCTAGACATTCTAGAAGATCAAGAACTCACTCAAATTGCAACGAAACGCTTAAAAGATAAGAAAAAAGCGATAAAGGTGAAGATCGATGAGCTATAGCCTACTTTTTCTTCCTCAAGCCAAGAAAGAATGGGATCGCCTTGACCATAGCATTAAAAATCAATTCAAGAAAAAACTCATCGAACGCCTTGAAACACCAGAAATTGAAAAGGATCGCTTACACGGTCAACTCAAACACTGTTATAAAATTAAATTACGCCAGGCTGGCTATCGGCTTGTTTACCAAGTTGACAAACACGCCATCACTATTTTGATTATCGCCATCGGCAGACGAGATCACGATGCGATTTACTTAAGCGCCAAAGCTCGATTTTAAACAAATAAAAACGCAACGCAAAATATCCGTTGCAATTCTCCAAAAAGCTTGGTAGAATTCAGCCTCAAATTTGCTTCGAATAAGGATTATATCATGTCACGTGTTTGTGAAATGACTGGCAAAGGGCCAATTACTGGGAATACCGTTTCTCATGCAAACAACAGAAATCGCCGTCGCTTTCTGCCTAATCTCCACTCTCATCGTTTTTGGGTTGAGACTGAAAACCGCTATGTTAAATTACGAATCTCCAGCCATGGCATGCGTATTATCGACAAACTGGGAATCGACGCGGCTTTAGTCAAAATTCGTGCTAGCGGCATTAAAGTTTAAGGAATTTAAAAATGGCCAAGAAAGGTAAAGTAGAACAAATCAAATTAGAGTCCACCGCAGATACCGGTCACTTCTATACCACCACCAAAAATAAACAGAATACACCTGACAAAATGGAAATCAAAAAATACGATCCCGTTGTCAAAAAACATGTCATCTACAAAGAGAAAAAACTCAAGTAGACTTAGGCGCGCGGATGATGCGCAGCATATAATTTTTGCAAGCGCTCTGTCGCAACATGCGTATAAATCTGCGTAGTACTGACACTGCTGTGCCCCAACAACATCTGTACTACGCGCAAATCCGCGCCGTGATTCAACAAATGCGTAGCAAATGCATGACGCAAAGTATGCGGCGACAAGTCCACATTTAAGCCCACCGCGGCAGCATAAAATTTAATGCGATACCAGAAACCCTGCCGTGACATAGAACCGCCCTTTTGACTTAAAAACACCTTGGATGACAAGGCGCCTTTTTGCAAACTGGGACGCGCCTCTTCAATATATTTGAGCAACCACAATTGCGCCTCTTCACCAATTGGCACCAAGCGCTCTTTACTGCCTTTACCCATGACTTTAATCACACCTGGCGGAATCTGCAGCATCGTCAGCGTCAAGCCCATTAATTCACTCACCCGCAAACCTGAAGAATACAGCAACTCTAGCATGGCGCGATCTCGCAGGCCAATATCCGTATTGCAATCAGGCGCGTTCAACAACTGCAACACCCCTTCCTCACTTAATGTTTTAGGCAAAGGCCGGCCTAATTGAGGCGCGTCAATCTCTGCAATCGGATTCAATGTAATCAAACCCATCTCTTTGGCCCACAAATAAAAATGCCGCAAAGAGGACAGCAAGCGCGCATTCGAACGCGCACTGAGT
>CAXNIG010000079.1:0-4661 GCA_964202445.1 Pseudomonadota bacterium | reverse complement strand
GCTGACTTGCGCGCCGCTGACATTTAAATAATGGCCTGAGGTCTCAATCAACCCCCCATTACCAGTTTGCGTTGCTTCTGCTTTCAGCTGCACTCCGCGTGCCACTACGGTTGCATTTGCCTCAAAAGCATTGGGGTCTGTGTCATCCCGACCTACCCGAATCTCTCCCCCACCCGCTGCACCACTTGCATTAATATTGCTTGTACCAAACAAGCCCACATTGCGCCCGATCACTGCAACTTTACCGCCTTGCTCACCCGAATTTAAACCCTGAGCACTCAAGCGACCATCCTTGACCACCGCATTGGCTTTTGCTAACAAAACAATTTTACCAGGACGATCCTCAACGGTATCCGCCTGGATAATTCCACTGACATTGATGCTTTGATCCAGCATACTGTTAATGCTTTGCGCGGTTAATAAAACTTGACCACCATTGGCTTCGATTTGACCCGCGTGGCTTAATGCTGCAACGGACTGGCCGTTCTCATCAAACATGGGCACACTCGCACCCTCATCGATTACAAAATTAAGCATTTGATTACTCTGAAACTGAAGCGTTGCTTTCGTCCCTGCACCCATTGCCACCGTGCCCAGCTTAGCTTGAATAATGCCTGTGTTTTCAATTTGTGGCGCCAGCATCGCCACATAACCGCCCTCTGCATTAATATGCCCCTGATTCACAATTTTGGCAAAACTAGCGCCTTGCTGCTCTAGCCTATAATTACCCGTCATAAAATCATGGTCATTGATATCGAGCGTACTCGCAACCAAGCCCGCCACATTGATTTGTGCATTTTTGCCAAACATAATGCCATTGGGATTAATCAGCCACAACTGCCCATTTGAAGTCACATTCCCCAAAATCTGCGTAGCATTACCACTAATCCGGTTTAGCGTGGCAGCATTCGCACCTGGAGTATTAAAGGTGACGGACTGGTTATTGCCCACATCAAAAGTCTGCCAATTGATGATCGCTTTATTTGTGCTTTGATTAATCGTGACTTGATTTGTACCCTGGCCAATAATATTGGCTCCCCCTTGTGTCACAACGCCACCTGCAGGAGCAGCAAAAACATAGGAAAACTGACAAGCTAAATACAAAAACGCATGTTTAAAATGACTTCGCATGTAATTCCAGAATGTATATTACAAAAAACAGCTTACAGTAAATATCTGTGATTAACAATCATGTTTTTGGCATTATAGGATTTATATCACCCAGAAATCATACATACGCGTTTAGTCTGGGTTGACTTAATCATGGGTGCTGCAGGGCAATTCCCTGCATTGATGATTTTGATGGAGTGATTGGTCACAACACTTTTACCACCGATGAGAAATTTTTTAGAAGTCCCACTCACCGCTTTGCCAATGCTATGCACCGTGCCCGTGATGGCACCTGGATCGCTAGGAATGCTTAAAGTTAAAGGGTGCAGCATTTCTGTCGTTTCGATCGGAGAGCCCTCAAATGTCATCGCAGTATTGCCTCCCACCAACATTTCCTGCATAGCGATCGCTGCTCCAGGAACGACGGCTCCATTGACAATCAGTGGCTGCATTGAGGCATATTGCCCTGAATGACGCGTGTTGATAAGGGACATTTTCTCTCCTCAATGCAGCCAAAAAGATTACTATATGGACTGCAATAATATTCTACAGATGCATAAGTGTCAAGCAAAATAGCTCTGGAAATGAATAACATCACCTTGCTATTTATGATCAGCTTGGGTAAATTGACGCTATTGTTTGGTGGATTAATTTATTTTACTTAAAGAGGGGTATTGAATATGGCAACACGTAAAAAAATCGCGCTGATTGGCGCGGGTAATATTGGCGGCACTTTGGCACTCATGGCCTTAAATAAAAATTTAGGGGATGTGGTTTTATTTGATATCGCTGAGGGCGTGCCTCAAGGCAAGGCTTTGGATTTAGCGCAATGCGGCCCCATTGAAGGCTTTGATGCAAAAATTTTGGGCACCAATGATTATACAGAGATTGCAGGCGCCGATGTCGTGATTGTCACCGCTGGCTCACCACGCAAACCCGGGATGAGTCGTGACGATTTACTGAATATTAATGCCAAGGTGATGAAGTCAGTCGGTGAGGCGATTAAGATCCATTGTCCCAATGCTTTTGTAATTTGCGTGACCAATCCATTAGACATCATGGTCCGCTTGTTACATCATTTTTGCAAAGTCCCTGATCATAAAATTGTTGGCATGGCCGGCATTTTAGATTCCGCCCGCTTCCGCACTTTTTTATCCTGGGAATTTAATGTCTCAGTCAATCAAGTTCAGGCCTATGTCATGGGCGGCCATGGTGACTCGATGGTTCCATTAACTAAAATGAGCAATATTGCCGGCATATCCCTGGCAGATATGGTGCGCTTCGGCTGCTTGAAACAGGAACGTTTAGATGAAATTATCCAAAGAACCCGTCAAGGTGGCGGCGAAATCGTCAATCTATTAAAAACCGGTTCTGCCTTTTACGCACCGGCAGCCTCAGCCATCCAAATGGCAGAAGCCTACCTCTTCGATAAACAAGCCATTCTACCGGTTGCAGCTAAAATCAAAGCAGGCCAATACGGCGTAAAAGAAAGCATCTTCGTCGGCGTTCCTGCCAAAATAGGTGCCAAAGGCGTCGAAAAAGTCATTGACGTAGAGCTCACCGAACAAGAAAATGCCAATCTACAAGTCTCCATTCAAGCCGTAATCGAATTGAATGAAGCCGCAGATCGGCTTGGCTTAACGGCTTAATTTACTTATGGGGATGAGGGTGGTGTGCCAAGATCCATAGCCATAGGTTCAGCTCCCCCGCCTAAATTCAAAGCCCCGAATCCTCCAGCCACTTGATAGACAACTACAGCTGCAGCTTTTCGTGCAGCTGCAGCATCATTATAAATGTCTTTCTGATTAAGATTTGCAGGGCCGGGACGACGTGGAGGCGTCACTGGTGCTGGTGCATAGGCCATAATATTTCCTTTTTTGTTGAATATAATGCCTGAATTATATATTAAGAAAATAACATATCAACAAAAATATAATTCTTAATAATTATTTAAACGTATTTTTATTGTGTTTAAGCTGTGGTTTTACTGGCTTAAAAGCGCTTCCATACTTAAAATACTAAGATTTGGCCAGGCTCTAAGCCAGGTTAATTGACGCTTGGCGTATTTTCGGGTGGCGAAAAGAACTTGATCTGGTAGGTTTTTTTCCATGATATGGCCCTCCAGGTACTCCCAGACTTGACGATAACCGACTGCGCGCATTGCGGGTAGATTGGAGTGCAGAGCGTATTTTTTTCGTAAGGCAATCACCTCATCAATCAGGCCTGCTTTGAGCATGGCTTGAATTCGCAGCTCAATGCGTTGATGCAGGAGGCTGCGGTCTTCTGGAATAATCGCGACAGAATGAAACTTAAATGCGGGCGGCTGCTGATTTTGCTTTTGCAGCACACTCAACGCCTGACCACTCAGATAAAATACTTCCAGTCCTCGACCAATACGCTGCGTATCATGAATACTGATCTTGGTGGCAAACTCAGGGTCAATCTGCATCAGCTCGGCATGCAGTGTCGGCCAGCCTTGTTGTGCTCCGCGCTGCATGATCTCCCTACGCAAGACAGGATCCTCAACCGGTAGCACGGCAATGCCTTCTTGCAAGGCTTTAAAATACAGCATCGTTCCGCCCACCAGGAGTGGGGTTTTGCCTCGCGTTTGAATTGCCTTAATTAATTTTGTTGCATCAGCGACAAACTGCCCCACAGAATAATGCTCAGTGGGATCCAAAATATCAATTAAATGATGCGGCACTGCAGCGAGCTCGGAGGCGGAGGGCTTCGCAGTACCGATATTCATATCTCGATAAATTAAGGCTGAGTCTACACTAATGATTTCCAACGGCTGACTTTTTGCCCATTCTAAAGCGAGAGCCGTTTTGCCACTGGCTGTGGGGCCCATCAAACAGATGACTGCATTGGCGTTAAAATCAGCCCCTGTTGTGATATTTTTCAGCATAGTCAGAATTACATCATCCCTTTAAATCCACCAGGCATCATGCTGCCCAAGCCTTGCATCATCTTCATCATGCCTGCACCGCCCTTACCCATTTTTTTCATCATCTTGGACATTTGCTCATATTGCTTGAGCAGGCGATTCACTTCTACAATTTGCTGACCACAACCGGCTGCAATTCTACGTTTGTGGGAATTCTTGATCAAATCTGGATTGCGCCGCTCTTTCTTAGTCATAGACTGGGTGATTGCGACCATGCGCTTGATTTTGTTGTCATCCACTTTATTTTTTATTTTTTCAGACAAATGGCCCATCCCAGGCATTTTGTCGATCAAAGCACTCATGCCTCCCATATTGGCCATTTGGCTAAGCTGTTCCGCAAAATCATCTAGACTAAATCCTTTACCTTGCATGATTTTTTTAGTCATCGCCTCTGCTTTGGTACGATCGACTTTTTGCTCCAGATTTTCAATCAGGCTCATCACATCGCCCATACCTAAAATCCGGGAGGCCATTCGCTCAGGATGAAACACTTCCAATGCATCGACTTTTTCACCCATACCAACAAATTTAATCGGCTTGCCCGTGATCGCACGAATAGATAAAGCAGCACCGCCTCTGGCATCCCCATCTAATTTAGTTAAGA
>CAXNIG010000078.1:0-4668 GCA_964202445.1 Pseudomonadota bacterium | reverse complement strand
AAAAAGTGCGTAAAAAAATAGAAGCCATTGAAGTGGGGATTAAGCGTGCCAGTAAGGCCGTGGCCTCATGAGTTCGTTGTTAATTTTGGTCAATGAAAAAAATGAGCCCATCGGTGAAGCAGAAAAACAAGATGTGCATGAGCAGGGCTTGCTACATCGGGCTTTTTCAGTATTGCTGTATCGCCAGCATCAGGGTAAATTAGAATTATTATTACAAAAGCGGAATCCGAAAAAATATCACAGTGGCGGAATGTGGACCAATACCTGCTGCAGTCATCCACGCCCAGGTGAAGAAACCACAGTCGCAGCGCAGCGACGTCTGTTGGAAGAAACAGGAATTAACTTGCCTTTACAAGAAATCGCTGTATTCCGCTACTTGGCACATTTTGCCAATGGCTTGATTGAGCATGAAATTGATCACGTATTTGTGGCTGAGTTTAATGAGCTACCCCAACAGTTTGATCCTGCAGAAATTGAAGTGATGAAATGGATTGAGTTAAATGCCCTAAAGCGCGAACTAGATGCAATGCCGTATCTTTATACCCCCTGGTTTGGGCGGGTTTTATCTGAGTTTGAGGCTTGGCTACCTGCGTAAAGCCAGTGCAAAATAAAGGGGGGTAAAAAGGTGGTCAGGGTGACGACCAAAATGAGGGCTGCGTATTCGAGAGAGTCTAATGCTGCGCTGATTAAACCGAGTTTGGCAAAAATTAAGCCGACTTCGCCGCGGGGAATCATGCTGGTGCCGATGCGCCATTGGAGAGCTCTGGGTTCTTTAATGACAAAGCCTGCAGCTAATTTGCCTAGAATGGCTACAGTGCTTAAGCTGAGTGTAAGTATCCAGATAAATGGGGAGTGCCAGGGGATTTCGTGCAAATTGAGTGAGGCGCCGACCGTGACAAAAAAAATGGGTGTGTACAGTTGAATCAGGGGTTTGGTTTGGTGTTCGATGCGCTCACTTAGGGCTGCATTTTGTTTGAGGAGTTTATTTAAACCTGGGCTGCGTCGAGTTTGCGGATTAAATTGTCTGGAGGCAGCTAATCCTGCTGCAAAGCCGCCTAAAATTAAAGGAGCGCCAATCCAGTTTGCTACGGCGCCGCAAAGTAAAATAAGGCTAAAAGAAAGGGTGAGCAAAAAGCCGGGAGAATCTTTTTTTAAATCAAAATAGTCGAGGGTATTAAGTACTATTTTAGCAAGGAGTGGTGTGAGTATTAAAAAAAGTAAAATATACAGCCCCGTATGTACCATGCCTCTCAGGCTTAAAGTTTGGGTAATTGCAAAGTCATAGAGAAGGGCAAGCAATAAAACACCTAGGATGTCATCTAATACCGCCGCACCAATCACAATCTGTGCCTCGTGACTGTGGCGTTGTTTGAGGTCACTTAAAACACGCACGGTAATGCCAATGCTGGTTGCGGTTAAAGTGCCGGCAATAAATAAGCTGGTGATTGTTGACAGATGAAATACATATTGCGTGAGCAAATAGGCGAGTAGTAAGGGGCTGAAAAACCCTACGCAGGCTACTAGATACGGCTTTTTGCCTGTGCGAGTTAAGCGTTGAAAATCACTCTCTAAGCCGACTTCAAATAACAGTAAGACGACACCGATTTCTGCGAGAATATTCCAGATTTCATTGATATGAATCAGATTCAATAAAGAGGGGCCCAAAAGGACCCCTGCAAACAGCTCGCCTAACACTGCGGGAATGGCAAATTTTTTGGCACATTCCCCCAGCAGGCGGGCTGAAATTAAAATCACTGCGAATAGAAGTAGGAAATAGCTGACTTCCATGGGCGGCTACGATTACAGTTCTTTAACGGTTTTCTTTAATTTTGCCGAAGGATGAAATTTCAAGACGCGACGTGCGCTAATTTCGTATTCTTCGCCGGTTTTAGGATTACGTCCTGGGCGTGGAGTTTTATCTTGCAGAACAAAATCACCTAGATAGCTCATTTTTAAATGATTGCCATCACTGAGTAGTTCAACAAAAGAATCGATAAAAGCATCAACATGCGAAAAAGCTTCGCGATGCGTGTATTCACTTTTTTGAATGAGGTGTTGAATGAGTTCCTGCTTGGTCAGGACTGTGGCTTTTTTGGTTTTGTTAACGGTTGTCATTGGATTGCTCCCCTTTGCTCTGCTGCTTTAAACTCTGCCATATAGGTCATCATAACGTGTGATATCATCTTCACCGAGATAATCCCCTATTTGCACTTCAATTAATTCGACACTTTCCTGACCTAAATTTTCCAAACGATGCTTGGCATTTTTAGGGATAAATACAGCCTGATTAGGGAGGTACTCTTGTACAGACTCGTTGATCGTGATGGTTGCGATTCCTTTTGCGACGACCCAGTGTTCGGCGCGATGGACATGGCTTTGTAAAGACAGGCGTCCACCTGGGATAACCTGGATCAGCTTCACTTGATAGCCGTTCTGCATTTCCAGGGTTTTGTATGAGCCCCAGGGGCGTTCATAGGTTTTACCTGTTTCGTTTAAACTCATGACTCTCTCTTCTATTTCATTTCTTGTCAAACAAGTGGGTTATTCTAAAACGATTTCTATAAAAAAACTAGGGGCAATCGGCCAAAATCAAAGAAAATATCAGCTTAGCAACCGTTTTTGCAGTGCTGACTTGGCCTAGACTATTGATGACTTGTTCTAGACCCTGTTCAGTTTGGGCAAGATATTGTTCCTCATCGATAAAGCGGCAGGCCTCATGTGCAATGGCCTGAGAAGAAGCTTTGTGTTGAATGAGCTCTGGCAGAATTAATTTATTTGCCAATAGATTGGGGAGTCCAATATATTTTATTTTTATCAAGTGTTTGGCAATTGCAAAAGTGAGGGCGTTCATTTTGTAAATAATCACCATTGGCACGCCCAGTGCTGCGGCCTCTAGAGTGACAGTGCCAGAAGAGCCAATTAAAACATTGGCAGCATTCATGGCAAGATGGCTGTTTCTTTTAATCAGAACGATGGGAAGATTGGTGTCGTCTAAATATGGCCAAATATCAGATTCCTTGATGGTGTTGGCGAGTGGAATGACAAATTGAATGTGGGGATAGCGGCGACTTAAAATTTCAGCACTGTCAATGAGTTCGGGCATGAGGCGTGCTAATTCGCCTGTGCGACTGCCGGGAATCAAGCCTACAATGATGGCGTTATGCGAAAGAGAGAGTTGTTCTCTGGCCACACTTTTTTTAATTTTATGAACTTCTTCTAAAACAGGATTGCCGACATAGGTTGCTGGAATATGTGCTTTTTTATAAAAATCGACTTCGAAAGGGAGGATCACGGCCATATGATCGACATAGGCTTTAATTTGTTTGAGGCGGCTTTTATGCCAAGCCCAAATTTGTGGGCTGACATAGTATAAGACTTTGATCCCCAGCGCTTTCACTTGTTTGGCAAAACGTAAATTAAAACCAGGATAATCAATTAAGACCACGCAATCTGGTTTTTCAACTTTTAAAGATTCGACCGCAATATTCCAGGCTTTTTTAATTTGCGGATAATGACGTAAAACCTCGATGAGGCCGACGACGGCAATGGTTTTTGCATCAAATAATAAGCGGCAACCCGCTTCTGCCATTTTTTGACTGCCGATGCCGTAGCAATCGGTTTCGGGATGCATTTTTTTTAAAGCATAGATCAGCATGGCGCCATGATTGTCACCCGAAGCCTCACCTGCGATAATCATGATTTTAGACATGATAGTTCTCGCTTTGATTGATTTGCTCGGTAATAGACAGGGCAATGCTCAGGCTTTGTTTGCCTTGTTCCCCCGTCACGCGTGGCGCTGTTTTATTCAAAATGCATTGAATAAAATCAGCAATCTCATCTTTGAGGGGATCGCTTTCTGCAGCTTCAAGCATTTGGCGATCAATATTGGGAATGCCGGGAAACATTTCGCCCTGACCCTTGCGCAAAATCGAGCCGACGCGTTGATGTAAATCGAGAGACAAATAGGCATCTTCTTGAAAAATTCGCAATTTGCGTTCGGGTTTTAAGCTAATGCGGCTGGCTGTAACATTGGCCACACAGTTGTTTTCGAAATGAATCCGCGCATTGGCAATATCAATACCTTGGGAGAGTACACGTGTTCCGCTTGCATCGATGCGGGCAATCGGTGAGTTGACCATTGAAATGATGAGGTCGATATCATGGATCATCAGATCTAAAATGACATTGACATCTTTATTGCGCGGATTGAATTCCATAATGCGAATGGATTCAATAAAGCGAGGTGCGTTTAAAGTATTCTGCGCTTGAACCACAATCGGGTTAAAGCGTTCGAGGTAACCAATTTGCAGAACACATTTTTTTGCATGAGCAAGATCAATCAGGATTTGCGCCTCATCCACAGTAACGGTCATCGGTTTTTCTAGTAAAACATGAATGCCTTGTTCGAGGAAAAACCGGGCAATGTCGAAATGAGTCTGTGTGGGAGTGACAATACTCACCGCATCCACTTTTCCTGCCAGTAGAGTATAGTCGCTGAGATGTTCGCACTTGAGTTGGTTTGCCAGAGCCACTGTCTCAGGATTAGAGTCAACGATCGCAATGAGCTGACTTGAGGGCAGCACAGCATATTTTTGCGCATGAAACTTGCCCAAATAGCCCACGCCAATCACCGCTGTTTTAAGCCTCATTTTTGCCGTCATTTGATCC
>CAXNIG010000077.1:0-4676 GCA_964202445.1 Pseudomonadota bacterium | reverse complement strand
CATTACCATCCGGTAATTTCTTTGATCCCTTGGCCAATTTGAGCGGGTGATTTAACCGTATGCACGCCCGCAGCTTGAAGTGCTGCAAATTTTTCATCCGCTGTGCCCTTGCCCCCTGCAATAATGGCGCCCGCATGACCCATGCGTTTTCCAGCGGGAGCCGTCACTCCAGCGATGTATGACACGACAGGTTTAGTCACATTATGCTTGATAAATTCAGCAGCTTCTTCTTCAGCAGAGCCACCGATTTCACCGACCATAACGATGGCTTCGGTTTGGGGGTCATTTTGAAACAGAGTAAGAATATCGATAAAATTTGAGCCAGCGATAGGATCTCCACCAATACCCACACAGGTGCTTTGGCCAAAACCAAGTGCTGTTGTTTGGTGTACGGCCTCATAGGTTAAGGTTCCCGAGCGTGAAACAATGCCTACTTTTCCTACTTGATGAATGTAGCCTGGCATAATGCCAATTTTACAAGCGCCTGGAGTAATGACGCCAGGGCAGTTTGGCCCGATTAAACGGGAGCCGCTGAGTTCTACATAACGTTTTACTCTTAGCATATCTAAAACAGGAATTCCTTCAGTGATACAGATAATCAGTTCAATTCCGCAGTCTGCTGCTTCTACGATGGAGTCCATGCAGTAAGGTGCTGGGACATAAATCACGGTTGCATCAGGTTTGGTGCTGTCTACGGCATCGCGTACAGTATTAAAAACAGGAAGGTCCAGATGCGTTTGACCGCCTTTGCCTGGAGTCACGCCGCCGACCATTTTGGTGCCATAGGCAATCGCTTGTTCAGAGTGAAACGTTCCTTGTTTGCCGGTAAAACCCTGGCAAATCACTTTGGTGTTAGCGTCAATTAAAATACTCATAATTAAAAATCCTTCTTTGTTTTATGCTTTTTTAGCAGCTGCAACGACTTGATGCGCTGCATCGGTAAAGCTTTTGGCTGCAATAATGTTGAGGCCGCTCTCGGCGAGTTTTTTGGAACCGAGTTCAGCATTGGTGCCTTCCAGGCGCACTACAACAGGAATTTTGATGCCGACTTCTGCTACCGCATCAATAATGCCGTCTGCAATCATATCGCAACGAACGATGCCGCCAAAAATATTGACTAATACTGCTTTGACTGAAGGGTCGGACAAAATGAGTTTGAAGGCTTCAATAACCCGCTCTTTATTAGCGCCGCCGCCCACATCCAGGAAGTTAGCAGGGCTGCCGCCAGAGAGTTTGATAATGTCCATGGTGGCCATGGCTAGGCCAGCACCATTAACCATGCAGCCAATATCTCCATCTAGTGCGACATAGTTAATTCCATGGCGTTGCGCCAATTCTTCGCGCGCATCTTCTTGGGAGGTATCGCGCATTTCGATTAAGCGAGGGTGACGATAAAGTGCATTATCATCAATGGTAATTTTGCCATCTAAGCAATGCAGATTGCCTTCGGTAGTAATGACCAGTGGGTTAATTTCTAAAAGTGAAAAATCAAAATTTTCAAACATCTTAGCAAGACCCATAAATAATTTGGTGAACTGTCCAACTTGCACATCATTCAATCCCAAGGCAAATGCAAGTTCACGTGCTTGATAGGGTTGTGGTCCAACAAGTGGATCAATGATTGCGGTTAAGATTTTTTCAGGATGGGTTTTTGCAATTTCCTCAATTTCAACGCCGCCCTCAGTGGAAGCCATAAACACAATCCGTCGAGATGCGCGATCTACAACTGCGCCCAGATAAAGCTCTTTGGCAATATCGGTGCAGCTTTCAACTAAAATAGTATTAACAGGCTGCCCTTTGGCATCTGTTTGATAGGTAACTAAATTCGTGCCCAGCAGGCGATCACAAAAAGCTTGGATTTCTTCATTTGTCTTTACTAATTTAACGCCGCCCGCTTTGCCGCGCCCACCTGCGTGGACTTGCGCTTTAATGACCCACATTGTGCCGCCAATAGTGGCTGCAGCTTTAATGGCCTCGGGTGCAGATTTGACTGCAAAGCCTTGAGAAACAGGTAGTCCATATTCGCGAAACAGTTGTTTTGCTTGGTATTCATGTAAATTCATAAGAGTCTCTTTTTTTAGTTAAACAAAAGCCGGGGCATTCTATCACAGGCCGGAATAAAAAAGAAGTTGTTTCAGGCGTAAAATCCAGTTATAATGACCCCGCAGTTTAAAGGCTGGGTAGCAAAATGGTTATGCAGAGGCCTGCAAAGCCTTAGACGCCGGTTCGATTCCGGCCTCAGCCTCCAAATGCACTATTGCACCATCGCCCGGGTGGTGAAACTGGTAGACACAAGGGATTTAAAATCCCTCGGCTGGAGACGGCTGTGCCGGTTCGATTCCGGCCCCGGGCACCATTTTTTGATCTACTGGCTTCCAGTAACATCCATAAACCCCTTTATTTATCAACGTCTTTGGCGTATACTCCATCCTGTGATGTCCAGCAAGATTTAGTAGAAGCCAGCATATCGTGGGGGTATTTCTGGGGGTATCGCAAGTACCCCCATTTGGAGATACCCCCAGATGGCGTTGACAGAATCAGATTAAAACTTTTTCCATGACTTGAAATATGCTTCCTTGGGATAAATTTCAGCGCATATGTGCGCAATTTCAATAAATGTTTTGTGACTCTCATAAAACCTTTTCCAACAATTTTCTTTTGCAAATAGTAAAGCGGAGTGTTTTCTTGATTCTGTGAGCGATTTACTCATCAATCTTCTCAGCCAACACCGCTTCAAGCTCTTCAATACTAGGCAGGGCAGTTTTGATATTCTCAGGAATGCTTTCATGAATGTGATATTCCGCTAATCCAATAGGCTTGGTCATGCCTTGGAAGGTATATTCTGCCAGAACATTATTTTTAGATTTGCATAAGATCAGGCCAATAGAAGGGTTGTCGGTTGGGTGCTTGAGAACATCATCAATAACAGAAAGATAAAAATTCAGTTTGCCAGCATATTCTGGTTTGAATGAGGTATCTTTGAGTTCAATCACCACGTAGGCGCGCAGTTTTAAATGATAGAAGAGCAGATCGATATAAAAGTCTTGATCTCCAACCTCTACATGATATTGCCTGCCTACAAATGCGAATCCAGCGCCGAGTTCAAGTAGAAATTTTTCTATGTGTGTGATGAGCGCTTTTTCTATTTCACGCTCGTGTGCTTCTTTGCCGATGCTTAAAAAATCAAAAATATAAGGGTCTTTCAAAGTGTATTGGGCTAAATCTGATTGTGGCGAAGGGAGTTTATCCTTGAAATTATTGATCGCTTTGCCTTGTCGTTTATGCAAGCCTGTTTCAATTTGGGCTTCTAATCTACTGCGAGACCATCCAAGTTCAAAAGCTTTTTGAAAATAAAAAAGCCTGTCTGCGGAGTCTTTGACTTTATCCATGAGGGTTGCAATGTGAAACCACGGCAATTGTGCAGCAACCTGCTGCACAAATTGAATGTCCGGGTACATTGCAGCAAATGAACGCATGTACTTAAGGTTTCTTGCGCTAAAGCCTTTCATTTCTGGAAAAGCAGCATGTAAATCCCGACTTAATTCATCAATAATTTTGGCTCCCCAGCCATGAGTATTTTGGCGTTTCAGAATTTCAGTGCCGATGTGATGATAAAGTACAACAAGCTCTTTGTTGACTGACCTGGCTGCTTGATAGCGGCTGGTTTCAATTTTGGTTTTTAGCTCAGTTAGAAAGACTTTGTATTCATGATTAGTCAAGGTGAGTGACATGGTGCTTTTATATTCTATTGTTGTGGGGGTGAAATAACACACTTAACTTTTTTTTGCTATCGAATTAACCCATCAATTTGCTTTTTTTAGACTGAATTTTTTTTGAAAACTCTATGTGAAAATAATGCTGTATTATGAATGTGGGAGATTTAATGGGGCCGGTATGAACTCGGCCCCGGCACTATTCACATTTAATTTATTGATAATTAAGGTTTTTCTTCAAAATAAAAAGTGCTGGAACGCACTGCATAATCTCTTATTTTTCAAGTGGTGAGTTTCGATATTTGTTCACTTTGTGCGGTGTTGCATCGCAGTGCTCCAAAATTTTTCCACCTGTGGATATCGGTAAAAAATACCTCGTTCATGGAGAGTGCGTATTCAAAGAAATACAGATAAAAATACCTGATCTCACGCATTGTATCGTGATTTAATTTATGTATTAATAGGCTTATTGTTTAGGTAAATAATATGAGTCAATAATGTATCGAGTTGTCCAAGATTTTTACCATCACGGTAATCTATCAGAGTATCAAGGCAATATGTTTGTGGCGCGAATTAAAGGACTGCAAGAACGTGCTGAAGCAAAAGCACAGCATGATCTGGATCCTGCCTAGAGCATGATGGATGGGGCTCCAGATCATGCTGTAGATAATGGGTTTGAATAATGTTCGCGACTACGCCCGATACGATCCCAATTATCAAGAGTATTCGTGAGTTCCGAGAGCAGGCGAAAGGTTTTGACTTTGAGTTTTGGCGCCAGCTAGTGGGGGAGGGAGAGCGCGTGGTGCTGCAAATCTGTGAGGCATGGGCGGCTGGAGAAGTGGATGAGGGATTCGCGGAGGTGCTGCAGGAGCTGTTTAAAAAAGGGGTAGAAATTTTAGACCCTGCACCTCTGTATTTACGCGTTCCAAAGCTGCTCAGCGATCTGGATTCCCCGGTTGTGCG
>CAXNIG010000076.1:0-4679 GCA_964202445.1 Pseudomonadota bacterium | reverse complement strand
AGCCGCTGCGCCAAAACAAGAGGCGTATCTGCATGCAGGCCCAGCGGTGCGTCAGTTAGCGCGTGAGCTCAGTATCGATTTAAACGGCATTGTGGGGACCGGATTGAAAGGCCGGATTACGCGGGAAGATCTCAATGCTAAAATTAAAGCGCAGATGTCAGGTGGTGGAACAGGCCTAGGATTATTGGCCGATCCTGTGGTGAACTTTGAAGAGTTTGGCGCAATTCGAGTAGAAAAAACCCCGCGGATCAAAAAAATTAGCGGAGCGGCGTTAACCCGCAATGCTATTCGTATTCCTCATATTACATTATTTGATGAGGCGGATATGACGGACTTGGAATCATTCCGAATTGCTAAAAAACCAGACGCTGAAAAAGCAGGCGTCAAGCTGACTCCCGTGCCATTTTTGGTGAAAGCGGTGGCCAGTGCATTGCGCGCCTATCCAATTGTAAATAGCAGCCTGTCTCCCGATGGCGAAAACTTGATTTTTAAAGAATATGTCCATGTCGGGGTGGCCGTAGATACGCCGCAGGGTTTGATGGTGCCGGTGATTCGTGATGCAGACAAAAAAGGCTTGTATCAGATTGCTAAAGAATTAGCTGATTTAGGTGCGCGTGCCAAAGACGGCAAATTAAAACCTGAAGAAATGAAGGGTGGCTGCTTTACCATTTCCAGTTTGGGAGGCTTAGGTACCACTGGGTTTACGCCGATTGTGAATATGCCTGAAGTGGGCATTTTAGGCGTGTCGCGTGCAGAAACCAAACCAAAGTGGAATGGTCATGAATTCTTGCCTCGCTTGATGTTGCCTCTGTCTTTGTCTCTCGATCATCGCGTGGTGGATGGGGCAGATGGGGCGCGGTTCCTCACGCATTTGGTTAAAGTGCTGAGCGATTTGCGGGAATTGGTTTTGTAAGCCAGAATGAATATCCAACTGTATCTTAAAGCCTTAACCCATCAGGCGTTTCAAGCTGCATTTCCAGAGGCTCATATTGATGTGGCTGATATTGATCTCGTGCCGACTAAAGACGCTGCGCTGGGTGATTATCAATGTAATTCAGCTATGCGTTTCGGCAAGCGTTTAGCGCTGAGCCCTCGCGCAGTGGCGGAACAGGTTAAGCTGGTTCTCTCACAATATGCGTTATTTGCTCAAATTGACATTGCAGGTCCAGGTTTTTTAAATCTTAAATTAGCCTCACCATTTTTGGAAGAGCAAATTAAAGCCATGCTTGCAGGGCCAGGTCTGGATTTAAAAAGCCCTGCGCCGGAACGAATTGTCGTGGATTTTTCCAGTCCCAATGTGGCCAAAGAAATGCATGTTGGCCATCTGCGCTCAACAATTATTGGGGATTGCCTGGCGCGCGTTTTTGAATTTCAGGGTCATGATGTATTGCGTTTAAATCATATCGGCGATTGGGGGACAGCGTTTGGCATGTTGATCGTGCTGATGCAAGAAGTCGCTCCACAGGTTTTAAATGGTGGGCAAGCCGCCAGTCTACAGGATTTAATGCATTGGTATCGGGAATCCAAGCAGCGCTTTGATATCGATGAGTCCTTCAAAAAAGCAGCCCAGCTCAAAGTGGTGGAGCTGCAGCGTGGCGAGCCTACGACGCTCAAAGCCTGGAATGTGATTTGCAGCATTTCAGAGCGTGCCTATCGCGAGATTTATACTTTACTCGATGTCGAGATTATGATGCGGGGAGAATCTTTTTACAATCCCTATCTGGATCAAGCCATTGCAGACCTGACTGAAAAAGACTTGGTGACTGAATCTGCAGGCGCAAAGTGCATTTTTTTGGATGGATTTAAAGGCAAAGAAGGGGAGCCCTTGCCGCTCATGGTACAAAAAAGTGACGGCGGTTATGGCTATGCTAGCACTGATATGGCAGCCATTTGGCATCGCAGCCAAATTGAAAAAGCCGAGCGGATTATTTATGTGACCGATGGAGGGCAGGGCGCGCATTTTGCGATGATTTTTGCTGCAGCCCTGAAGGCGGGATATATTCACAGTTTGAATCAAGTTGCGCATGTGCCATTTGGTTTGGTTTTAGGCCCCGATGGTAAAAAATTTAAAACACGCTCAGGTGAAACTGAAAAGCTGATTGACTTGCTGCAAGCGGCGATTCATCAAGCCAAAGCCATTTTGATCGACCGAGGCACGCCCGCTGATCAAGTGGATGCTATGGCTGCAGTCTTAGGCATTAATGCGGTTAAATATGCCGACTTGTCCTGCAATCGGGTGCAAGATTATCAATTTAGTTACGAGCGTATGTTGCGTTTTGAGGGTAATACAGCAGCATTCATCATGTATAGTGTGGTGCGTATTTTAAGTATTCAGCGTAAAATTGGCTCCTGTGAAATCGATCCCAATCAGTTAAAGCTCACTCATCCGTCGGAGATCGAGCTCGCTTTGCATCTCACGCGTTTTGCTGAAACCATTGATTATGTCGCGCGTGAACTCTATCCCCATCGTCTGACGGATTATCTGTATCAGCTTGCGCATCACTTTAATGCTTTTTTTCGGGACTGTCGGGTTGAAGGCGTTGCCGAACAGGGCTCGCGTTTAGTATTGTGTGAGCTGTCAGCGCAAGTTTTTAAAGCTGGGATGCACATGCTAGGCTTGCGTGTCTTAGAGCGGATGTAGTTTGCTTAAATAGTTAATCTATGTTAATCTAGATTATCTAGACAAAATGGAGTAAGTCGTGACCTGGGCATTAGCAGAAGCAAAGAATCGTTTTAGTGAAGTTGTTCGGCTCGCCATTTCATCTGGGCCTCAAGAAATTAGTCGCAGAGGTGAGAAGGTTATTGTTTTGTCTGAGCTTGACTACCTTAAGTTGCGGGGTAAAAAAATGGATTTTGCAGAGTTCCTGCTGAAAAAAACACCGAATTTAACTGACTTAGATTTGCAGCGTGATCAGTCCCCTATGCGTGATGTAATATTATGAGGAGAGGGCTGCTACTTGATACTTGTGTTTTGGCTGAGTTTTCAAAGCCTGCTCCAGATCAACGGGTGGTTGCGTTTGTGCAAAGTCATCGTAGTGAGCCGTTATTTTTAAGCGTAATTTCTGTCGGTGAGATCAGTAAAGGGCTTTGCTTGCTTTCTGATTCTAAGCGAAAAGAAGATTTGCAAGAATGGCTCTTCAGCATAGAGAATACTTACAAAAATCATACTTTGTCGATTACGGCAGAAATTGCAAAAACGTGGGGCGTAATTACAGCAGAGGCCCGACAAAGAGGCCGCGTACTGCCTGCTGCAGATGGTTTAATTGCAGCTACTGCTATTGAGCATGGTCTGCATGTTGTGACGCGCAATATTAAAGATTTTGAATGCTCAGCTGCATTGCTGATTAATCCTTGGGATGACTAGATTGTTATTTTTGCGTATCTCTTAAACCGCAAATAAGTCATACTCATCGGCATCGACAATTTTAACTTCAATGAATTGACCGGGCTTGAGGTCTGTCCGGCCTTCTTTGGCGATGAAGACGAGGCCATCAATTTCTGGGGCATCGGCGCTGCTGCGCGCAACAATCTCGTCATCGCGAATTTCATCAATGAGCACGCGAATGGTTTTGCCGATTTTGGCTTGGAGGCGATCTGCGCTGATTTTGGCTTGGGTTGCCATAAAGCGGTGATAGCGCTCTTCTTTCACTTCCTCTGGCACGGGGTCTGGTAAGAGATTCGCTTTGGCGCCGTCAACAGGAGAGTATTTAAAGCAGCCTACACGATCCAATTGCGCAGCCTTCAAAAAAGTCAGCAATTCCTCAAACTCCGCTTCGGTCTCCCCAGGGAAGCCCACAATAAAGGTGCTGCGAATCGTCAAGTCAGGGCAAATAGCACGCCAGGCCTTGATGCGCTCTAGGTTGTTTTCGCTGGAGGCGGGGCGTTTCATCAATTTTAAAATACGTGTATTGGCATGTTGAAAAGGAATGTCCAAATAAGGCAGAAGCGAGCCTTCTGCCATCAAGGGAATGACCTCATCCACATGTTTGTAGGGATAGACATAATGCAGGCGCACCCAGATATCCAGCGCTTTCATGCGCTGACACAGTGCTTCAAACTGCACTTTGCCGAGGTCCAGGCCATAGGCGCTGGTATCCTGCGAGATAATTAGCAATTCTTTAACACCTGCCGTTTTGAGTTTTTCAGCCTCCCGCATCACCTCATCTAAAGTTCGGCTTTTTAATTTGCCACGCAAAGAGGGGATAATGCAAAAGGTACAAGTATGGTTGCAGCCCTCAGAAATCTTCAAATAAGCATAATGCCGAGGCGTCAATTTAATGCCCTGAGGCGGAACCAAAGAAGTAAAAGGATCGGTGGATGGCGGAAGGTGTTCGTGCACCGCACGCACCACATCCTCATAAGCCTGAGGCCCGGTCACACTAAGCACATTAGGATGTTTCGATAAAATTAAATCCTTCTTAGCCCCAAGACAGCCCGTCACAATGACCTTGCCATTTTCAGTCAGAGCCTCACCAATCGCATCAAGAGACTCATTAACCGCAGACTCAATAAACCCACAAGTATTCACAATAACAAGGTGCGCCTGTGCATAATCCGGCACAATGTCATACCCCTCCGCCCGAAGCCGAGTCAAAATCCGCTCCGAATCAACCAGCGCCTTAGGGCATCCCAAGCTAACAAACCCCACCCGAGGTAAAATATTTTGTGTCATAAGTCAT
>CAXNIG010000075.1:0-4682 GCA_964202445.1 Pseudomonadota bacterium | reverse complement strand
ATTCCAGCAAAAGTGTAGTAGAATTCGCAGTTCTTTAAGAAATTAAAATTTGTTTTAGTGGAGAGTAAAATGCGTCAGATGGTTCAAGAGTTTGAAAAAGCTCAGCAAAAACAGGATTTCCCAGCGTTTCGTGCAGGGGATACCGTTGTTGTTCAGGTTCGGGTTAAAGAAGGAAATAACGAGCGTCTTCAAGCTTTTGAAGGAGTTGTTATTGCGAAGCGTAATCGTGGGCTGAACTCAGCATTCACAGTACGTAAGATTTCTGATGGTGAAGGCGTTGAGCGCGTATTTCAAGTGCATAGCACTGTGGTTGCTAGCGTCGTTGTGAAGCGTCGTGGTGATGTGCGCCGTGCGAAACTTTACAATCTACGTGCATTGCGCGGTAAAGCAGCGCGGATTCGCGAGAAGCTGTAAGCCTTTTGCTTATTTAGTTCCTGGTGTTAAAAAGGGGCAGCGTGATTTGATTCATACTGCCCCTTTTTTTATCTATTTTATTTAATATCGATGACTTCAATATCAAATAAGATAACCTGCCCAGCAAGGGGGTGGTTGAAGTCTACAGTGATCTCATGCTCGTCTATGGCCTGAACAATGCCTGGAATTTCCTGACCATTGGGCTGAGTGAACATGAATATACTCCCGACCTCTAGGGTTTCTGATCCTTCAGCCTGGGCGAATTTTGCTTTGGGGACTTGATAAATCTGCGCCGGATGCGGCTCGCCAAAGGCATCTTCTGGGAGAAGCATGATTTTGGACTTGTCCCCGACTTTGAGGCCAATGAGTTTTTCCTCTAATTTATCTGCAAAAATACCGGTGCCCAATTTGAAGCGAAACGGTTTGCCGATATTGCGCGTGCTGTCTGCGATGGAGCCGTCTTTTAAACGAATGTCAAAATGAATTGCAATGTCACTGTTTGAGTTGATCGTCTTCATGCTTTACGGAAGCCACTTAAGATAAAAAAGAAGACCCCAATGCAAATAGCGGAATCCGCAATATTAAAGGCGGGCCAATGATAATCATTGATATGGAAATCAATAAAGTCAACGACATAGCCATCGATGAGCCGATCGTAAAGATTGCCTAAGGTGCCGCCTAAAATGAGGCTTAAGGCTGCTGCAGTAAAGCTGTGCTTGCCATTCGCGCGCCAAAGCCAGGCTAAAATACCGAGAGAAACTGCAACGGCGATGAAGACAAAGATCCATAGTTGCCAGCCACTTTCACTGCTCAAAAAGCCAAAGGCTGAGCCCGTATTGTGGACGAGTGTAAAGTTTAAAAAAGGCAGGATAGTATTGCTGGTGATTCGATTGAGATAATATTCAGCCATACTTTTGGTGGTCAGATCTAAGCCGATGACTAGTAAAGTCAGCCACAACCAGCGCCATTGTCCCGAGCCGCTACTCCGTGATTTGCTGCCTTCGCCAGCGGATTTTTTCTTGGCCATCTCTTCATCCCTTATTTAATTTAGTTTAGCTTTAGGTATTATAAGCAATTTCTGGCTAATTTACCAAGCCAAGCTAAAACCTGTGGCTTTTGCGTTGCAGAAGCAAGAGACTGTGCTGTTTCAAAATAAGCTTTGCTGCGTGTTGGCGCATGATAAGATGTACAAATTCCTAAATTAAAGCAGGTATCAAAGCGATCGCCATATTGTTTTTGTGAGGCCTCGTAGTAAGGAATGGCTTCTGCATAACGTGCCAGAGCATGTAAGAAAAATCCTAGATTAAAGGCATGGTCTGTGCTTTCAGGTAAAGGATAAATACGCTGCAACAATGCAGGCAGCAAATCCACAAAAGCTTGCTGAATGGAAGGTTTTTCTTTGGCGATCTCTGCGGCGAGTTGGGTGTGAGTCAGTGAGAAGACGTAGGGGTCAGGCCCGCTCAAGCGCAGCTGTGTTAAAGCTTGATTCATATCAAGTGGGACTTGTTTTTTAAAATAAGTGTGTTGGCGAAAATAATCCGCTGGGCCAAAGGTATTGATATTGTCCTCAAAAGCTTGATCTAAATAAGGTGTGGGATTTTGTTTTGACAAAAATATATTGGTCTTAATGCCCTCACGATAGTCTTGTAATACAGCACGTCCTTGCTGGAGACGCATATATTCTGCTAGCGCATGGAAATTGACTTCAAAAGAAAAGCTGCCATGCGAAACTAAATCACGTGGATGAGGCTGGCAGAGTTCATCCAGCTGGTTAAATCCCTTATCACTGCTGATTAATAACATGCCCTGTGGCGCATAATCTGTAAAAAAATCCATTAAATCCAAAGTTGCAATCGGGATCGAAAACTCACCTTGAGTCAGTGCATCTTGGTAGATTTGTAAAAGAGGCTCTTCCCTGATATTGATTGGCTCTGGGTGATAGTCAAAGCGAATATTCTTAAGGCTTAGAATGGTTTCTGTATCAATATCATAATCCGTCTTTGCAATGAGCGTATCGACTTGTGACTGAAAGATTTGGCCATTATGACAAGAGTACAGATCATGCCGAACGGAGTCAAAGACATAATTGCCAATCACAATGACCGGATTTTTGAGTTCATTCAAAGTGCATTTTTGCTTAGCTAGAGCCAATGGCTCTGGCGCTTCAATATCAAATAAAGCGTAATCAAGACTGCCATCAGCAAACCAAGATGCAAAAACAGCTTGATCATCCCAGAAGCTCAGATTGCTTACGGTAAAGTCGGTCATGACATAGCAAATTTTAAGGCCAGCAAAGCGCGTTTGCTGTAAATATTTTTTAAGAGCAAGATTGCAGTAATAGCTAAATTGGCCTGTGCCCGCGCCTAGTTCCACAATATAAATAGGTTCAGCTGGATCATGCTGCATATCCTGTAAATAAGCGATAATCAGGCGCGCATAACGATCAGCAATAAATGGATTGCTGGTGACAAAAAAAGGAACCTGCTGCCAGGCATGAATCCCTTCTTCTTCAAAGTAATGTCGCTGAGCCTGCCAGAGACAAGATTGGGAGAGAGGAATGTTTGATTCAATCTTGAGGTGTATCATGTGGAATCACTTGTCTGGCATGAAAAGCATGATTGAGTGTGGTGTGATTGACCCACTCTAATTCGCCACCAAAAGGCACACCATAGGCAATTTGGGAGATGGTTTTGCCGTGATGACGCGCCAGTTCTGTCAGATAATGACAGGTTGCCTGGCCCTCTACAGTCGGATTAATGGCAAGAATCACTTCGCGAATCCCGGAGTTGTTGAGCTTGTCAGTGAGTTCATCCAGTTTCAGCTCATGCGGCCCAATGCCATCTAGTGGTGAAAGATGTCCGCCCAAAACAAAATACAGGCCCTGAAAATGGCTGCTTTGTTCAATCGCCAACAAATCAATCGGCGACTCAACAATGCAAAGTAAAGCTTCATCGCGTTTGGGATTGCTACAAATAGAGCAAAGCGGTGTTTCAGATAAAGTCCGGCAAGAGCTACATTGCTGCACTTGCGTCAGCGCTTCAGTGAGGGCTCCAGCTAATTTGAGCCCAGGATTGCGATCATCCATCAGCAGCTCAAAAGCCATGCGCTGTGCCGTCTTCGTGCCCACACCAGGCAGGCACTTAAGAGAATTAATCAAGTTTTGGATGAGGGGGCTGAAGCTCATTTAAGGTGTCCAATTTACAAAGCCTGACCAGATATCGCTACTGATATTAGAGGGCAGGACTTGGCTGCAAAAACTCAAATTTTTATTATACTGGGATGAATAGTGTCCCGCACAAGTATAGTCAGCATATTCAGGGAGTCTCCAGGTATAGAGCACAACTCCAAAATAATTTTTCTCAAAAGTAACAGCATTATTTTCTTTATACGAACTAATGGCAGTAAGGGCTTCATTAAAATAACTATTCATATTGGGATTGCTGGGATTGGTATAGGCGCCACAATTATCAACAGATAAAAAAGCTGTAACCGCATTAATTCCGCCTTCTGGGTTGCAGTAATCGGTCCCCTTCGGACATAAAAATTGTATCAAAAAAGCATCGTTTTGATTAATCGCGTTTTGATTGCATTTATTAAAGGAGCCGCCGGGGCTGGCATTATAACTCTGGGTGCTGCTCCACAAGGTATCCGTTGCACTAGCGGGCAGGACAAACAATAAAGGAATGCCAAGGGCAAAGCCATTTGTAACGGCATTGTTTACGCTGGGGTAGTCATTCGTGCCAGAGGTGCTATCGTAATATTGGTTCTTATAATACGCTTTGTCCGCCCCATCAATGGTCGTATCGCTTGTTGATTGTTCGAAATCATATAGTGCATACAAGTCCACAATATTATGATGTGTTTTGTAGAGTTGAACTGCAACAGTATTAGCATCAAATAAATAAAGGTTTTGATTTTTTGAGTCAAGTTGTGTGGCAATAGTGTTAAAAAAATTAAACTCAATAGCGCTGTTTAAACCATCATTGGTGTCAATCTTGCCGATAGAGGGTTCATTGTCAAAGGCGATGCCTATGACATTTAAGGTGCTAATGCTGCTTGCCACATCCGTTGCAAGAGTTTGCATAGCGGTCGCTACCATTTGAGCATTTTGACCGTGCAGTTGAGTCATTGCGGTAATCCAGTCAGGACTATATCCGACCATAGGAATAACTCGGCCAAATTGGGAATAATAGGGAATTAATGTGGCAGCTTCAGTGGGTGTGCCAATATTAAAGCCTTTTGCAGCGGGGCGTGCACAGAGGCTGTAA
>CAXNIG010000074.1:0-4686 GCA_964202445.1 Pseudomonadota bacterium | reverse complement strand
CAGCTTTAGCTGGCATCATATTATTTGTGGTAGGCTTGTTTGTGACAAACTTGCTTTTAATGAATCGAGGGGTGGGCTTAAAGACATGAAACAATCATCGTTCGCATTTGAAAAAATATTATGGTCTGCTGGTGCGGTTATCATGCTTGCGGCAGTGGTGCTGGCGTTGACGAGTTATTGGCGTGATTTGAGCATACTGCAAAAGTATGGCTTGATTGTATTGCCAGTTTTAGCTGTTTATGGCTATGCTTTAGTTTTATCTTTTAGGCAAAAATATGCTTATTTGCAGGTCTGTTTATATATCATTGTTGGTTTGGCTGGGCCTATTGCATGCTCTATTTTATTGCAGCGCCATGGGTTATTTTTGGCATTGGCATCCTTGTTTTTAATGCTCATTCCCGCAGTGTTTAAACCTCAGAAAACGGTGCAGGTTTTTTGTATGATCTATGTGATTTGGGCTTATTTTGCCATAGTGCCTTTTTTTCCAGAGTCTGGTGCTGCTTGGCAAGGGATGGTGCAGAAGATGGCTTTAGGCCTTGCTTTGTGGGGCTTGCCTTGGATTCTGCCTCAATCTTGGCGTCGCGTCGCTGAAGACTGGGGGCGGCCTTTGGGTGCTTTATTTTTATTGCTCGGTGCCACTGCAGGATTATTTGATTCGCAATATCCCGCCTGGTTAGATTGGTTAGATGTGCCGATTGGTTTGGCTGTGTTGATATTTGGCACTTGGGCGCATAGCCGTTTAATGATTATAGAGTTGGTTTTTTTCTATGTACTGAATGTGTTGGAGTTGAGTGCAAAATACTTTAATCATTTTCAGTCGTGGCCGATGATCTTGATGATGGTGGGCGCAGGGCTGATCGTATTTGGAGTGATTTATCTGATTATCCATAAAAGATTGGATGCCAGAAAAAGATTAACGCTTTAGGGGGTGTCATCTTCCAGATAGACTGAAGATGACACGCAAATACAGTCGCTACATTTTGGCTGGACTAACCGTATATTGTGCGCTTGCAAGTGTTTTTCCAGTGATTTTGTCAACAACAGCAGCAGTCCATACGCCTTGACATCCGACAGCTGCGCCATTCGAATCTTGATACCAGGGAGTTCGGCTGGATTTAAAGGTGGTCGCTTTCAGTTTAATTTTATGCATGGAGTTGTGACAGCCGCCTGCTTGCAAATTATTTGGGCTGGACCATTGCACCGCTAAGCGATCCATAGAGCCAGGTGCCCGCGTAATGGTTCCCGTTGCCACTAAGGTCGTTTGATTTATGGGGGTCAGTGTAATTGTTGCTGTCGTGGTCGCAGTCGATGTTACAGCTGGAGTTGAAGCTGCTGCGGGCGTCACGCTTCCAGTGGTACTGCTAGAAGCAGCAAATGCAGTGCCACAAAAGATTGTAGCCGCTAAAGCTGTGGTTAAAAGTTTCATGTGTAAATCCCCTCTTCGTTAATAATGATGCGCTTAAAGACTAAGCTACATCATTATTAAATGAGTTAGGATAAAAAAGCAAGGATATAATGCTTGCTTAATTGTCTAGAAATACGCGGATAGATCGTAAGTCAAGGTCCAGGTATGTGTGCCATTATACAATGTGGAGTACTGGTATTCTGGGCTAGCAATAACATTGGGGAAGAATGTATTGCTCATAGACACGATCCAGTTGTGTTGCACCCCTGCATTATTGTCAGTGGTTTGGCTTTGTGGACCAACATTGGCCATTCCCCACAATGGAGTAGGAATGTTTTGCATATTTTCGGTCGCGCTATAGCTGACTTGGAAGTTGGTTGGGATGTTCCAATATAAGCTGGCATAGCTGGCGGCGATGTTCCATGAACCCATAGGGCCTGTGCTGGTGCCGTTATTATTATTGGCGCCTCGTTCAGTAAAATTGTATTCACCGAGTAAATTGTAGTGGCCATACGCAACAGAGGCATTCATATCAAATGCGCCATTGCGATTTCCTGACACCTCGCTGCTGGTAGGCGTGGTATTGCCGCCTACGCCATTTGCAGGGTATGCTGCGCCAATACCAGAGTTGGTGTCGCGAATATCATACAAATAGCCCGCGCCAACGGAATAGTTAAAGTTGCCTGAGGTGGCATAGCTGATGTTATATGTAAAGTCTTTCAAATTATTGGACTCTGCAGTGGTGCCAAACCAGGCGAAGCTGCTATAAAACCCTTTTTGGTAAAAGTTTAAAGCCAATTGATTGGTTTTGGAAATGCGGAATGCATCCGTATCTAAATTGTTAGACCAGGGTCCATTGCCATTAAACAGGCCAAAGGGTAAATAGATTTGGCCAGCAGTGATGAAGAGGGGATTTTTTTGTAAATTACCAAATAATAAAAAAGCTTTATCAAAAGTCATGGGGCTACCTGCATTGCCACCCACATTACCTTGCAAGCCAGTAAAGCCAGTTACCCAGTCGCCTATATTCGCCATAGTATAGAGCTCGGCGCCAGTTAGGCTAAACGCGCTACCGTTTTTATAGGTTTCGCCAGAAGGAGTTGTAGTCGAAAAGCTTCCGCCCCAGGTTTGTAAGTCTGCTTCCATGCTACCCCCTAAAACAAGTGGGGTATTAAATGTAGCTTTGTCTTGCAAAACACCCAAAGCAAATTGAGGATCATTTAAAAGGCCAAATGGATTGCTGAAGTCGGTCATGACGACGCTGGACAAAGCAGTATGCGTATTCATATTTGAAATTTGACTCTGCAGGCTGTTAATTTGATTTTGCAATGCACTAACCTGATTCTGTAAAGCGGTATTCGCAGGGGTATCTGCATAAGCGGATAAACTAAGTGCTGACAAAACAGCGATGCTGAGAATGCGTAATTTCATATTGAAGAAAGCTCCTTGTATTTAATGAATGTCCATAAAGCTGGCTATACTAGCAAGATTTTAATTGAGATGCAAGGAGTATTTTTCAACCTCTTGGTTTTTTTGAATCTGAGATAATATTGTTATATCAATTTGATGCTAAAAATTTACTTAGATAATTTTTGCTGCTTAAAAATCTTGCATAGCTTTTGTGTTTATGTTAAGATGCGTCCACTTTTATTGCATAGCCGTGATTAAATAAGATGATAAAATCAACCTTAATTTTGTGTGGTTTGTTTGGCTTTGCCCTGACGGCTTGTGCTGCAGATGTTTCTTCTGCGGTGAGCGATCCTTTAACTAATCTCACGGCGCATCCTTTTTATGTTGGCGTGATGACAGGCTATGGCAATACCGATTGGAGTCAATTGGTGGCGCAGGATGATGCGGCAACTTATGCAACGCCGACTTCTGCTACAGGCAATGGTGGAATTATAGGAGCCCTGGTTGGCTATCAAATTACGCCTTATATTGCTTTAGAAGCTCAATATATTCGTTATCCGGATTCTTCAGTGACTTTCTCTCCAAGCGATTTCTTTTATCATGATGTCGAGCATATGACTTCGAAGACGAATTATTTTGCTTTGATGCCTAAAATATCAGCGCCATTTGATCATGATCACTACACTGTTTTTGGCACTTTAGGATTTGCCGATGTGGAGCGATCGGACCCTCTTGCACAGACATCTAATATTAGGCCAACATTTGGATTTGGTTTGAGTAATATTGAGTTGACTCATTGGACTTTCTCCATCGCTTTCAATTATACGCCTGGCACAGGCGTTGCTGCTGAAACGACTTCTGATTATTACATTCCCTATATTTATTCAGGGCAATTGATTGTAGCATATCGAATTTAAGGATAGTTAAAGATGAAAATCATGCACGTCGTTTTAGCTTGCTGTGTCATAGGGATGAGTGTCAATCTTTTTGCAGAGGATGTTTCAGTCCCTGCGCCCGTGCTCAAGCAAAGTTTTTTTTATGGTGGTCTCATTGGTGGATATGCAGATGTTGATTGGAGTAGCGTTGTCACCAAATCAGGCGTGGTCAATGAATTGCTTGTTGACGAATCCAATCCTTATTCTGCTGATGGAACTGGTTTTGCCTATGGTGTGGATGGAGGCTATCAATTTTCTTCCCATATGGCGGTAGAAGCGCAGTATATTCGTATGCCTACCAGTCAATTAAACTTCTTGTTCTATGGCATTAATAATAATTTTTTTAATCCCTATCATTTAAGCGGCCCTACCATTAATTCTAATATGGATTTCTTGTCATTGATTTTTAAAGTGATGACGCCTTTGGGGAATTCTGGGTTCTCTCTTTTTGTTGATGCAGGGCCTGCTTATCAATATCAAACCAATCAGATTGCTAATATTGGTACTTGGGCGCCGACTTTTGGCGGGGGGGCGGATTATCGCGTGAATCAGCATTGGTTTGGTGAGCTATCTTTTCAGTATGCGCCCGGTACAGGTAAGTCCATTAGTAATCCTATGATTGCTTATATTCCTGAAATTTACGCTGAAACATTTAAGATTAATTATATTTTTTAGGTCAGAAATTTTTTTAGCTTTTTCATGGCTGCAACTTCAATTTGACGAATACGCTCTGCCGAGACTTGATAATGTGCTGCGAGTTCGTGCAAAGTGGCCTTGGGCTCCTGTAGCCAGCGGGCAGCGATGACTTCTTGACTTCTAGTGTCCAGAGCTTGGAGGGCTGTTTCTAAAGATTGCGTTTGATCGCTATCGTGCTGTTCGGTTTCGGCTTGCTGGTCTGGATTGTGAGACGCTGGGGCAGTGAGATACAGTGAGGGG
>CAXNIG010000073.1:0-4702 GCA_964202445.1 Pseudomonadota bacterium | reverse complement strand
ACGCTTCGTCACTTTCGTTACCTCCAGCCACGCAAGACTCGCTAAGTGCCGGGGGTGGCTTCCCCTTGCACTACGGGACTTTCACCCGCAAAATCCGTGCAGCCTCTTGGCGCACGGGTAAACGCATCTTAATTGGGGCGAGTCGTCCTGTGATTCCTGTAGGGAAGCCACAGGATCCAGCATTAATTATGTATTTTCAAAGTGATTTGAAAATTCAAAGCCTAAGGTTTTGAGGGTATATTTTGAACTGGATCCTGACGAGCCGAGCTACGCACGGCTGATCAGGACGACGAAACACTTTGATTTTACTTGTTCAAAAATTTAGATGCGTTTGCCCTGCGACACCTATGCTATCTCATGCGAAGCGTCATCTTTTGCTGTAACCACATTTAAAAAAGATATCCAGCAATCCCCTTAGTGACAATTGCCAAAAAGCTGGCGATAATGGCTCAAATTGCTTTTTATTTACATGACTATGACCGAACACCTTTCTCAAACTATGCGCCGTACTCACCGAATTCACTTTATTGGCATTGGGGGCGCAGGAATGTCTGGCATTGCTGAGGTCTTACATAATCTGGGTTACAAGGTGACCGGGTCTGACCTCAAGCGCTCACACAATGTGCATCGCCTGATCAATCTGGGGATTCATGTTTTTATTGGCCATGAGGCATCCCAAAGCCGTAAGGCTGATGTTGTGGTGATCTCCTCTGCAATTCAAGCTGATAATCCTGAGGTTGTGGATGCACATCTGCGCCGCGTCCCAGTCATTCCACGGGCGCAAATGCTGGCGGAACTCATGCGTTTTCGTTATGGCATTACGGTCGCAGGCACGCATGGCAAAACCACGACCACCAGCTTATTGGCCACTATTTTTGCAGAAGCCGGCCTAAAGCCTACCTTTGTTGTGGGCGGCAAAGTGACGAGCGCGGGCGCTAATGCGCGGCTGGGCGAGGGACACTATTTTATTGCAGAGGCAGACGAAAGCGATGCGTCTTTTCTTCATCTCACACCAATGATCACTGTGGTCACCAATATCGACGCGGATCATATGCATACCTATGACAATGATTTTTCAAAATTACGCGCCACCTTTCTACGCTTTATTCAACGCCTGCCATTTTATGGCTTAGCAGTCATGTGTATTGATGACCAGGAAATTAAAAATATTCTACCTGATATTACCTGCTCAGTGATTACCTATGGATTTTCAGAAGGCGCAGATTATCGCGCGATTAATTTTTTTCAAAATGGCTTGCAATCTGAGTTTACCGTGATTTATGGTAAAACACGCAACAAATCGTTTAAAGTAAAACTGAATCTTGCTGGCGAACACAATGTACGGAATGCACTTGCAAGTATTGCAGTTGCACTCGATTGTAATATTCCCATTTCGCGCATTAAAAAAGCACTCTCACAGTTTTCGGGTGTAGAGCGTCGTTGTCAGCAATATGGCAAGATCACTCTGCGTGGCAAATCAGTTCTACTCCTTGATGATTATGGCCACCATCCTGCTGAAATTAAAGTGACGTATGAGGCCATCAAAAATGCCTTTCCTCATCGCAGGGTGATTCTTGCTTTTCAGCCGCATCGCTATACTCGCACGCAAGAACTATTTGATGATTTTGTCGAGGTTCTCTCTCAAGTGGATTTACTTTTGCTGCTGGAAGTGTATAGTGCAGGCGAACAACCCATTTCGAATATTGATAGCAAAGCACTCAGCCGCTCGATTCGGCAACGCAATCGCACCGATCCCATTTATGTGAAAGATATTCAAAGTGCACTCGACCTCATTCCTGACATCATTCAAGACGATGATATTATTTTGACTCAAGGTGCAGGTGACGTCGATCAAATTCTTATCCAATTGAAAAAATCAGCCCTAAGGAAAGCCAAAAAAGCCAAACTATGAGCAAACGCGAAATCAGCAAGGGACAGATTCATACCCAAGTATCCATGAAGCCGTTTACTTCTTGGCATATTGGGGGGGAAGCAGATCGACTTTATTGGCCAGTCAATTTGGCTGATCTGCAGCAATTTTTAAAAACACTTCCCCTTGATGAGCCACTGACCTGGATTGGTTTGGGCAGCAATGTTTTAGTCAGTGATCAGGGCATTGCCGGGACAACGATCATCACCCAGGGTGTCCTCAAAGAAATGACCCTGATTGCTCCGACACGGATTCGCGCTGAAGCTGGTTTATCCTGTGCTCAGGTTGCTCGTTTTGCAGCAAAAAATAATCTCGTCAACGGCGAATTTTTAGCTGGCATTCCGGGCACAATAGGCGGCGCGCTGCTGATGAATGCAGGCGCATTTGGAGGCGAAACGTGGGAGCGCGTCAGCCAAGTAGAAACCCTCGATCGCCAAGGTAAAATCACCCTCCATCCTGCCAGTGATTTTACATTCGGCTATCGCCACATCAGCGGCTTAAAAGAAGGCGAATGGTTTGTTGCCGCTCACTTTGATTTCACTCCTGGCGATGGACAAGACAGCTTAGCAAAAATCAAAGCGCTCCTCGAACGCCGCGCCGAAACGCAACCGACTGGCGAGCCATCTTGCGGATCAGTTTTTCGCAATCCACCGGGAGACTACTCCGCTCGCCTGATTGAAAATGCAGGATTAAAAGGACATACTATAGGTGAAGCGCAGGTTTCCATGAAGCATGCTAACTTTATTATCAATATAGGCAATGCCACTGCTCAAGATACCTTAGCTTTAGTTCGCTTGGTTCAACAAACCGTTTTAGAAAAAACCGGCATTACACTCCATCCAGAGTTTAAATGGGTTGGTCGCGATTCATCATAATAGGAGAAGTCCATGCACCATAAACACAAAAAAGATTCCCAAGGCCAGGCGTATTATGAAGTCAATCAAAGCGATTTTGATTTAGTCCGCAATCCCATTTTGAATAAGGGCTCTGCTTTTCCTCAAAATGAGCGCCATGAATTTGGCCTGCACGGCATTTTACCTGTCACGATTAGTGATTTAGCAACGCAGAAACAGCGCTCTTACAAAGCCTTTCAAAGCAAAGCGACTCCATTAGAAAAGTACATTTATTTACGCGAAGTCCAAGATTCCAACGAAACTTTATTTTATAGCCTAATCGTAGACCATACCGCCGAAATGATGCCGATTGTCTATACTCCTGTTGTGGGGGAAGCTTGCCAAAACTTCAGCCATATTTATCGCCGGCCTCGTGGCTTATATCTCACTCCAGGTTGCATCGATACTTTAGATGAAATTTTTAAACATATTCGATTTGATGAAATTGAAGCTATTGTTGTCTCCGATGGTGAACGCATTTTAGGCCTGGGTGATCAAGGCGCAGGTGGAATGGGCATTCCTATCGGCAAGCTGTCTCTTTATACGGCGTGCGCAGGCATTCACCCAGCCAGCACACTGCCCATTTTACTGGACACCGGCACGAACAATCCAGATTTGATCAACGATCCACTCTACATGGGTTGGCGTCACCCTCGTATTCGCGGTCAGGAATATGATGACTTTATCGAGCTGTTTGTGCAGGCAATTAAAAAACGCTTCCCACATGTTTTATTGCAGTGGGAAGACTTTGCCCAGCAAAATGCCAATCCAATTTTGGCACGCTATCGGAATAAACTCTGTACTTTCAATGATGATATTCAAGGTACCGCTGCGATTGCAACCGGCACTTTACTGGCTGCGGTGCAGGCTGCCCACGCTAGCATCAAAGATCAGCGAGTCGTCGTTGTGGGCGGGGGCTCTGCAGGCTGTGGCATCAGCAGCTTGATGGCTCAGGCCATGATCGATGCGGGTCTATCTGCAGAAGAGGCACATGCACGTTTTTATCTCATCGACGCGCATGGCTTGTTGACTGATGAAACGCCGAATTTACAGTCCTTCCAGCAGCCCTTTACCCAGAAAAAAACAAATTTACAGGATTGGACTGTGCGTGAAGCAAATACAATTAGTTTTTTTGATGTCATCAAAAATGCCAAGCCAACCGTTATGCTCGGGGTATCCGGCCAACCTGGCCTATTCACAGAAGAAATCATCCGATTAATGGCGGCACAGGTGCAGCGACCTATTATTTTTCCGCTTTCTAACCCCACTTCTCGCAGTGAAGGCAATCCTGCCGACATCATGAAATGGACTGAAGGTCGGGCTATTGTCGGTACAGGCAGCCCCTTCCCAGACATTCTTCATAACGGCAAGCCACGTCGCGTTGACCAAACCAATAATGCGTATATTTTTCCAGGTATGGGCCTTGGCATTATTGCTGTTAAAGCTAAACATGTGACGGACCTCATGTTTATGGCTGCGGCCAAAGCACTGGCAGACCTGTCTCCTGCCAAAAATAATCCTGATGCAAATCTCTTACCGCCTTTAGATCAAATCCGCGCTGTATCGCGCCGTGTTGCAATTGATGTAGCGATGGAAGCAGTGAAAGCAAGCTTAACCCCTCACCCCATGACAGAGGCAGAGGTCATCGCTGCCATTGATGCAAAAATGTGGTATCCTGATTACATTCCCTATGTAAAAAAATAGGTTCATGATGCTGCACACTAAGTTAATCAAAACCATGGTGCGTCAAGCTTTAGAAGAGGATATTGGCTCGGGTGATATCACGGCTCAGCTTATTCCTGCCGGCAAAACAGTACAAGCGCAAGTGATCACGCGGGAGCCCATGATTGTTTGTTGACGCGTATTTGTTGATGAAGTC
>CAXNIG010000072.1:0-4729 GCA_964202445.1 Pseudomonadota bacterium | reverse complement strand
TTTAAATCTCCTGCCAGTTTGGGCGCGGATATTGCGTTTGGATCGAGTCAACGCTTTGGCATTCCCATGGGTTTTGGTGGCCCGCATGCAGCTTTTTTTGCGACAAAAGAAGAATACAAGCGCATGGTGCCAGGGCGGATTATTGGGGTGTCGAAAGATGCACGTGGCAATCTGGCTCTGCGAATGGCGCTGCAAACGAGAGAGCAGCATATTCGTCGTGAAAAAGCCAATTCTAATATTTGTACCTCGCAGGTTTTGTTAGCTAATATGGCAGCACTGTATGCAATGTATCACGGTGCATCTGGCTTGAAAAATATTGCCCATCGCGTCCATTATCTGGCTAATTTATTGAATAAGGCCTTGGTTGCTGCCGGTCTCACTGTGTTGCATGATCGTCTCTTTGATACAGTGTCGGTATCCGGGGTGAAGCTCACGCCAGCGCAATGTGGTGAGTTTAATTTCCTGGTTGTGGAGGAGGGGGTTAAGATCAGTTTTTCTGAAACGACATGCCCTGAGGATGTGCTCAAGATATATCAAATTTTAACTGGAAAATCGATAGATTTCAAAAATTTGCAGGCGCTCTATTCTGAAAAAACCTATCTTGAACAATATGCGCTGCAGTTTCGTCGCGACGCCATTTTAACGCATCCCAATTTTAATCTTTATCATACCGAAACGAAAATGATGCGCTATCTGAAAAAGCTGGAAAATCGCGATTTGTCACTGACGGGTAGTATGATTCCTTTGGGATCTTGCACCATGAAATTGAATGCCGCTTCTGAGTTAATGCCCTTGAATTGGAGCGTAGTGGGGGAGATGCACCCTTGTGCACCTCCTGAACAAACACGCGGTTATCAGGCGCTATTTGCCTCATTAACCCACCAATTAAAAGCGTTAACGGGTTTTGATGATGTGTCACTTCAACCCAACTCTGGTGCGCAGGGTGAGTATGCCGGCCTGTTGGCGATTCGGCGTTATCAAGCGGCGCAGGGTCAGGCAGAGCGGACAATTTGTTTGATTCCTAAGTCTGCTCATGGCACCAATCCAGCCACGGCGCAAATGATGGGTCTGACGGTCATTATTGTCGATTGCGATGAGCAAGGCAATATTAAAGTGGAGGATCTGCGCTCGAAGGCTCAGCAATACAAAGACCAGTTGGCTTGCTTGATGATCACCTATCCTTCCACCCATGGTGTATTTGAAACAGCGATTAAAGACATGACTCAAATCATCCATGATTGTGGTGGGCAAGTATACATGGATGGTGCGAATTTTAATGCCTTGGTGGGGTATGTGAAGCCTGCTGAATTGGGTGCAGATGTGATGCATATGAACCTTCATAAAACCTTCGCCATTCCCCATGGCGGCGGTGGGCCCGGTATGGGGCCAATTGGTCTTAAAGCGCATTTGGCGCCGCATGTAGGCGAAGTTTCTGCTGCGCCATATGGCAGTGCTTCTATTTTGACAATTTCGTGGATGTATATTTGCATGCTGGGTGTCAATGGTTTGCGTCAAGCGACGGAGTATGCGCTGTTGAATGCTAATTATATTGCCAGAAAATTAAAAGTTTATTACCCTATTTTATATACAGGCAAAAATGGTTTTGTTGCCCATGAGTGTATTATTGATTTACGTCCCCTTAAGGCAGAAACTGGCATTACAGAGGTCGATATTGCAAAACGTCTGATGGATTATGGTTTTCATGCGCCCACTATGTCTTTCCCTGTGCCAGGGACTTTAATGGTTGAGCCAACTGAAAGTGAAGGTAAGGCAGAGCTGGATCGTTTTATTGAAGCGATGGTCGCCATTTATCAAGAAGTACAAAAAGTGAAAATAGGTGAGTGGGATCAGCAAAATAATCCGTTGAAGCATGCGCCGCATACCCAAGAGGATGTGCGGCATTGGGATCGGCCTTATTCAATTGAAGTAGGCTGTTATCCTTCTCCGCACACCAGAATGCAAAAATATTGGCCTGCGGTCAATCGAATTGATGATGTGTTTGGAGATCGGGCCTTGGTGTGCTCCTGTCCCAGTACAGATGCCTATTTACAAGCAACTCCAGTTTAGGTAAAGTGACCACTCTCTGGGGCCGTTAGCTCAGTTGGTAGAGCTGTTGACTCTTAATCAATAGGTCGCAGGTTCGAATCCTGCACGGCCCACCAGATAAATCAATCACTTAAAAATTTCAGAAACTCTGAAAAACCCTGCGGGGTAACAAATGGGGTAACATTTCAGGAGACGCGTTGCGTCTTGCGCTCTTTTTATTTATGCGATAGACTGCCCGCACAGCCTTGACCCTTTTGGGCAGGAACTGTAATGAAACGAGAAACGAACCGAATGTTAAGAGGACTTGATCATGCGACAGGTACCGCGAAACGTGAGCTATTTGCTCATTGGGAATGGCCGTGTTGCACGCCATTTTCAGCACTATTTTTCTTTACTGCAACTTCCCTTTGTCACTTGGCAGGGCTCAGAGTCACCGTCTCTTTTGCGAGAACAGATTCGACACGCCAGCCATATTCTGTTGCTGATTTCAGATGATGCGATTGACTCTTTTATTGATGCCTATTTGTTAGAGAGCTTGGCCGTGTGGATTGACGATATTCGTTTGCTTGATAATATTCCAGGAGAGGATTCATGTTAATTACCGTTTTAAAATCAAAAATTGCCTATGCTACGATTACACAGAAAGACTTATTTTATGTGGGCTCTATTACCATTGATGAAGAAATTATGCAGCAGGCCAATTTGCGTGAAAATGAAAAAGTTCAGGTCGTCAATCTCAATAATGGTGAACGTCTTGAAACCTATGTGATCAAAGGTCCTTATGGCAGTCGGATTTTTGGTTTGAACGGCCCGGCTGCACGGAAAGCAGAAATTGGCGATCAGATTTTTATCATTGCCTATGCGCAAATCGATTCAGAGCAAACTTTAATGCCTGTTTTGGTTGATTTAGAACACACAGATTAGGAAAAAATGAAAATATTATTGGGTGTAACGGGCTCCATCGCGGTGTATAAGGCCCTGGATTTGGTCTCACAATTAATTCAGTGTGGTGCCGAAGTGAAGGTGGTGATGAGTCAGAATTCGAAGCAATTTGTGACCCCGCTCTCTTTTGCTACGCTGAGTCAGCATAGCGTTTACGATGATTTGTTTGAAGATCCCCTTGCGCATATAGAATTAGCCAAATGGCCGGATTTGATTGTGATTGCGCCAGCGACTGCGCAGTGTATTGCCAAATATAGAGGAGGTTTCGCAGAGGATTTGTTGAGTTCAATCATGCTGGCGACTTCTAAAAAAGTAGTGATGGTTCCAGCGATGAATCAGGCAATGTGGGCGCATCCAGCGGTTGTAGAAAATGTGCATGTTTTAAGACAGCGGGGCGTCGATTTTCTCGGGCCTGTGTCCGGCGTTCAAGCCTGTGGAGATAAGGGCGTGGGGCGAATGATGGAAGTGGCAGATATCCTGCGTTTTTTGCCTCGCTATGGGCGGGTTCAATCTTTAAAAGGCAAAGTCGTATTAGTCACTGCGGGCCCGACTCAAGAGGCGTTGGATCCAGTACGCTATTTAAGTAATTATAGCTCGGGGAAAATGGGCTATGCCCTGGCGCAAAGTTGCTATAATCATGGCGCGAAAGTGATCCTCATCGTGGGGCCCAATGCGCAGCCGATTTTGCCTTTTTGTGAAACAATCCCCGTGATTACAGCTGCGGAAATGTATGATGCGGTGATCTCCAGAGTGGATGAGGCGGATATTTTCATTGCCTGTGCTGCGGTTTGCGATTTTAAACCAAATCATGTCCATGCACATAAAATCAAAAAGCAGCGGGGTCAAAATCTCATGCTTTCCCTTCAAGCTAATCCAGATATTCTGGCCGAAGTGGCGGCGCGTCCTAACAGGCCCTTTCTGGTTGGTTTTGCCGCAGAAACTGAGAATGTCCTTGAAAATGCGCAGCAGAAATTCCAGCATAAACAGGTGGATTTGATGATCGCTAATCAAGTCGGGCCAGGTCTCGGTTTTTCACAAGATGAACATGAATTGACTTTGATTCATGCTGCAGGGATTCAAGTGCTCCCCAAAATGCTGAAATCCCAATTAGCTGATCAGATTGTTTCGGTGTTGAGTTCATTATGAACGCATCTCATAAAAAGGCAGATATCATATGGATGAATGGCGAATTTATGCGTTGGGAAGAAGCACAGATTCATAGCATCAGTCATGGGTTGCATTATGGTTCAGCTGTTTTTGAGGGTGAGCGCGCTTATGAAGGCCAGATTTTCAAGTCGCTGGAGCATAGTCAGCGCTTTCATCATTCCGCTGCAATGCTACATATGACGCTTCCTTACAGTCCCGAAGCCCTCCATGAAATCAAGATGGAAGTGTTAGCGCGTAACGGTTTAAAGGACGCCTATATTCGCCCCATTGCCTGGCGTGGAAGTGAAGTTTTGAGTGTGGCTTCGCATCAATGTTCCGTCCATGTTGCTATTGCCGCCTGGCAGTGGGCTAGTTATTTTGCTGATGTTGATGTTTTCAAAACAGGAATCAAACTGGCTTGGGCAGATTGGACTCGACCCTCTCCCCAAACTGCCCCAGTCACAGCGAAGGCAGCAGGTTTGTATATGATCGGGAGTTTAAGTAAAAATAAAGCAGAGCAGGCAGGTTATCACGATGCATTGATGTTGGATTATCGGGGTTATATCGCAGAATGCACGGCAGCCAATTTTTTCAT
>CAXNIG010000071.1:0-4809 GCA_964202445.1 Pseudomonadota bacterium | reverse complement strand
GTATATTTCATCTGACCCTTTTTATCTCCCAACCACTCATTGAAAGATCGCTTTACAGCCTTTGTTGCACTTCATACTTGAATCGGCGATCATATTGTACCTTTATTATTTTTGAAATGCAATAAGTATTTTAAATTTATTTTAAGCATGAAATAAACTATACTATTTTAAAAGAAAAATACCTATATCCTGTCCGACCAGGACAGCTTTAGACTGTTTTACATTCTAAAAAAAGCTGCAAGCGCCTCAGCAAAAAAAACTTTGCTGAAAAAGACTCGGATTTTCAGGCAAAGCGTCTGCATTGCCTGAAAATCCTCGATTTTAAATTTTTATTCGCCTGCCCTGCAGGCTCAATTTCTGAATTTGTACAAAGCCAGAAACGGGCTTTGGCTCTTATTTTTGAAAACGTTGAAAGAACAACGTCACGGGGGGAAAACTCCCCCCGTGACGTGTTCTAAAAAGCAAAATTTAAGGTAGGCTTTTTTAGTAATTCGGATCTTTTCGCAGCTTGTTTGTTGCAAACACTATTCGTGCGCTCGGCGTCGAAACGCATCGTTCCTCCTTTAGCCAGGCAAAATACTCTTTTGCCCTAATCGGCACCGGCCTCACTTCAACATTTTTTTCAGCCAACCGCTTTAATAATGCCGTATTAAACCACTCAAATAAACTCAGAAACCGCAAGTCTTTTGCCAGTTCAGGTTCGCAAGACCGATAATCTGCCAGTTTTGTATAGCAGGGAATACCTATCACCCCAGATTGTTCATCAAATAACGCCTTGAACGATGCGTATGTTACCCATTCGTCCAGCAAATCTTCCATCGCATTTTCAAAAAAACCCAACTGATCCATGACGTAGCGTGGCGCGCACTGCTTTATCCAAAGGCGATATTCGCTTGCATTGTTAAAAAACATATCCTTGCACGCTTCCTGGCTCAGTTGCAGCTCATCCAACATCTGAGAAAAAGAACGCTGCGCTGTCAGTCGCCTCCAGTATTTAAAGGCATGTTGATCTTTCCAATTATCGGCAAGCTGCAGCCTATCCCACTCCTGCTCGGTCAGCTTCGGGGTATTGATGATGACAAAGTCCTGTGCACCAGTGCGTAGGATTTCATTGAGTGCCTCTGCGTTGCGGCACATCTTTTCGCAGGCCTCACTCCACAACCGTTGATTGGATTTATCATCTGGATCATCCAGCTCCTCTTCCACTCTGTCATAAAAAACATCCCCCAACCAGTTTTCTACCAACGCACCCAGCTCGTCAAGACGCTGCAACCGATGCCATTGTTGCGCGCCATTTAGCTGAGTTAAGGAGACGAATATTTCGCTATAGCTTTTCTGAAATGCGGCAAGGCCCATATTTATCTCCACTTGACTTAATAACAGCCTAACACACTCATCTTCATCGAACAAATACAGCAGGCAATTGGCATTTTTGCTGGGAAGTGGGATAATAGCTCAAAATAACCTGGATGCTATAATGAAAAATAATGACTCAGTTACGCTGAACTCTTTTCAAGCGCTTGAAGGCCTTAAAAAATCACTCGAAGCTGAAAAGCCTATCCCCAAGACACCTAAAAAAGGCCGCTTCAAACAAATCAATGAAATCATTCAGCAACTGGAGACGCAGTATCCTCAAGTTTTTAATTCAGAAAAACCACTCCCCCTGGCTATTGGCATTCAAAAACAGATTCGCAGCATCCATCCTCAGTTTTCATCCGCACTTCTTGGGGCAGGTTTATTCATCTGGACTGGACGAAAAAATTATCTGGAAGCCGTCATTGCGGGAAAAAAGCGTCATAATCTTGATGGCACCGTTGCAGCAGCCATTACTAAATCTGAAAAAGAATATAGCAAAGGCAAGCTTCCAGCATGAATCCCATTGGATTGGTCCCTGAACTATATTGCTCAAATCTCACGGAGACCCTAAATTTTTACACCCAGATTTTAGGCTTCCAAATCCTATTTGAGCGCAAAGAAGAACGATTTGCCTATCTGCAAAAAGGCAATGCACAAATCATGATTGAAGAATTAGGCGCAGGGCGGCAATGGATCACAGCGGAACTGCAAAAACCATTTGGACGCGGAATTAATTTTCAGATTGAAATCGATGATATTGAGGCACTGCATCAGACTGCTGTAAAGCATGGACTTGCTTTTGTACTACCTCTTGAAGATAAGTGGTATCAGCAAAAGGATAGGACTGTAGGAAATCGTCAGTTTGCAATTCAAGATCCTGATGGATATCTGTTGCGGTTTTATAAAAATCTTACCGACCACCCGCTACATCAATAAAGCTGCCAGTCGTATAAGACGATTTATCTGAAAGCAGCCATAAAATTGCCTCAGCCACTTCCTCTGGCTGTCCACCGCGTTGCATCGGCAAACTAGGTGCCAGACGTTCAACACGGCCAGGCTCTCCGCCATCTGCATGCATTTCAGTATAGATAAAACCAGGGCGCACTGCATTCACACGAATTCCTTCGCTTGCCACCTCTCGCGACAATCCTATTGTGAATGTATCCACAGCCCCTTTTGAAGCTGCATAATCGACATATTCATTCGCAGAGCCTAGGCAAGCGGCCCGGGACGATACATTCACAATGGAACCGCCCTTTCCACCCTTGACCGTAGACATACGCTTAATTGCTTCTTTAGCACACAAAAAATAACTGATCACATTGGTTCTGAAAATTCGCTCCAGCCTGGCAAAATTGATTTCTTCAACCCGAGCCTGTGCTTCCAGGATACCCGCGTTATTGACCAATGCAGTCAAGAGGCCACATTTCAAATCCACCGCCTTAAATAAAGCACTCACCTCTGATTCATTGCCGACATCTGCTTTGAAAGCGATGGCACGCCCACCTGCTTTTTCGATCTCTACCACCAGAGCCGCCGCAGCCTGGTCATTTTTGTGATAATTGATCGCAACTAAATAACCTTGCTTTGCTGCTAAACGAGCCGTTGCAGCACCAATTCCACGACTACCTCCAGTGATCAGCATCGTCCCGAGACCTTTCTGTTTCGTCATCATGCCCCCAAGAATTATAGCCGTGTTAGACCAAAGACTTATTAACAGCCCTTAATGGTATCCTGTAAATAACGCACATAAGATTTAACATCTGCACGCTTAGCTTCAATTTCGCTGATTTGCGCACAGAGTTCTTCATCTTCCTTGTGCGCAGCATCCAACGCCACCTGTAAATGTGCCGCTAATCTTTCGGCATTTTTCTTTTGCTGCTCATCAACAGATTTAATTACAGATTCTTTGGGCTTTGATTTTTTCGCAACTGCTGTTGCATCAACACCATCTTCTGCCAAAGTATTTTGTTCTACTACAGATCCATCGATAGGCTGTGAATCGCTATTTTCCAATGTAAAACTATCAAACATTTTTTGCTCCTTGGTCCAATTAAAAAAATTATTTTAGCACCTTAAATCCAATAAGGTACACAGCGTCAAGCAAAAATGTGTGAATTTTTATTTACCCATCTCTTAGTGATAAATCTTATCATCCCTTTCTCTGCATCTTTAATGGCAACGCGCAATCAATTACACAAAATTGAATGTTATATGAACTTTCTTTGCTAACCAGCCCTCTCAAGTGCACCTCAAGCTCCTGAGGAGTCTGCACTTCTATTTCTCCATCAGGAAACTGAAATATTTTTTTTTCACCAAACCAAAAAACCAGATAAATACCATGACCGCCAGTAGCTGGATCACGAATATACTTTGAAATTAATTGACTATTAACCGCTCCACACAAATCCCTGTGACTATCCTTTTTTATCTCAATAGGTAGATTAAATCGATTAAATGCAATTCGAATATCAGCTCTCTTATTATCTGCATAATTACCCTCTGCCTGACCATCAACGCCTATCACATTTAAACGTTGATTCAAGTCAGACAACAAAATATCTCGACAATCGTTCTCTGGTTTCGACTTAACCAGAAATTTATTTTCTGTGTCATAACTCCAATATTGTCGATAGTCATTTGTATTGCAATCACGAATTTTTCTAGCAATATCACGCAAATGGAAAAATGTTACTGCAGCGAGATCAGCAACATTGGAAGGCTCTTTATTAGACAATGTCTTCATAACCTCTCTGGGCCCTAAACAAAAGAAAGAAGCTTGATATTGAATGCGAAGCTTAGTCTCCAGCGCGTCTTTTAAAATGGTATGCCAGTTTGCAAGCTTGCTTGAAGAAAATAAACGCTGCAACTCACAAGAGCCTCTCTTAATATTGTCCCGCAACTCACCGATGCACTCATATACTAGATCAGTAATTTTCCTCTCTATGGATGCTTTACTCTTCTGGTCATATTGCTCAAAAGAGCAAACGGGCACAAGTACGTCCTCTATTAAAAAACCAAGTGCTTTTTCACTAAAATCAGCATCAAAAAGCCTGTCTTTTAAGCAGTCACATAGAAAGCTCGCCAAGTCTTTTTTAGAAGCTCCATTTTCAGAAAGATATTCCTGCAACTGCCGCATATACTTTGTTGGAGCAAGGGTGAACGCACAAGCTAACCAATAACCTCTCTGAAACACGTCGACAACTGTGTCAGTCTTGGACTCAACAATTGGCAAAATAACTGTTTTATCGAGATATGCAACTCCTCCAGCCAATAGAATATGAAGCATACTTTTGATAAAATCCTGGGAGGCATGGTAGGAAAACGCATTCAATAATCCAGGCAAAATAAAGGGAACAAGTTTTGCATGATGCTGATTATTATAAAACAGATTAAAAAGCGCCTTCTCCTCCTCTTTTGTTTCCTTAGTTAGGGATAATAAATAAGAACCAT
>CAXNIG010000070.1:0-5041 GCA_964202445.1 Pseudomonadota bacterium | reverse complement strand
TTGGCTCATGTAGTCTGCGATACTGCTGAAGGTGGCGACCAGATGTGGTTTGTGCACTTTTTTGAGGAAGAAAATGCCGCAATCATACGGCACGTTTAACCATTTGTGTGCGTCGGTGGTGATGGAGTCAGCGAGTTCGATTCCGTCAGCCAAAGCGGCGAATTGAGGATGGCATTTTGCGAATAGGCCAAAGGCGGCGTCGACGTGTAGCCAGGCATTGTGTTTATGGCATAGCGTGGCAACTTCGCGCAGTGAATCAAAATCTGCGGTGTTGACTGTTCCAGTAGAGGCAATCACGATTTTTGCTTTGGCGCTGGATTGACTGAGGTGCTGGGTAAGTGAGGCAATGTCTATGGCTTCTCGATTAGGCAGGCATTTGACGCGAATTAAGTTGTTTCGACCGTAGCCTAAAATACTCAAAGCTTTGTCAATACTGGCATGAGGACAGGCAGCATAGACTTCCATAGCGGGTAGATTGTTCATGCCAACCTCTGCGATATTCACGCCATGCTGGAGGCCCCACCATTGGCGCGCGCAGGCTAGTCCAGATAAGTTTGAAGCTGTGGCCCCCGTAGTCAACGTGCCCGTAAAATGCTCGCGCGATAGTTGAAATAAATCCAACAGAAGATTGATCGTTTCACTTTCAAGTTTGGGGCCAATAGACGCGCCGGACACCATGTTGATGGGGTCAAACTGGATTTGATAAAGTGCACCCAACAAAGCGGCAGGCGTAACACCGCCAATGACCCATGGAAAAGCACGCGGGCCAGCTGTATTAGCCAGGCCTGGAGCAATTCTGGATTTAAATTCGCTGACAGTGACGCTTAAGCCTTGGCCTGCGTCAGGAAGCGATGGTTCGTTCAGTGCTGCAATTTGTGCTTCAAGATTAGGTGGAATGATGGGTAGCTCACGAATTTCATCCAGCCATTTGCGTAAGTCTGTGCAGTAGTTTGATAATAGCTTGCTGAGTTCGTTGGGATTGAAGGTAATCATTTTTAGTAAATCCAAGGAACCAAACGCCAAGTTCCCTTTTTATACGCCTCATATTTTTGGCCAAAATGCTGCATCAGCGCCGCCTCTTCAATCCGAATCCGATATATATGCACAGCAATCGCCAAAATCAGCACAATCAAGAAGCTCAACAGATTACCAAACTGCAAAGCCAAAGCAGAGATAATGAGGAGCGAGCCCAAATACGCAGGGTGGCGGATTTTGCGATAGAGGCCTTGGGTGATCAACTCATGTTCTGCGCCGACGTGGACATCGAAGGTGAAGAATTGTTTCAGGGTGTAGATTGAATGATAGCGGATTGCGAAGCCAGTGATAAAGAAAATCAGTGCGATGCTTTGTGTCAGGACTTGATCGGAAAAGAGCATCATGGGGTGATGGTCAGCGACCCAGTTGGCGGCCAGGATGGCTACAATCAAGGTGATCCAGATGATTCGCAAACTGGAACGGTCTTGTCCGCCTTTTGATTTCGAGCGTTTGTACAAAGAGAGAAGTAATTCCAAGGCAACCCATACAAAAATTAAGGCGTTGTTGATGGTTTGAAGGTGCATTAGGACTTTCCAAAATGGTGATTTTCGCCATCATAACATAGATTGCAATTTGTGCAAAATGGTGCCGGGAAATTTAATTGTTTTTAGCTGTTCCATAAACAGCATGATCTGCGCCTGACAAATAAGCCCAATATCGATCCCCATATGAAAAATGCCACCACTCTGTTGGATAATTGACAAAGCCTTGAGCTTCCATGATCTGGCAGAGCATGCGACGATTTTCCTGAGCTTTAGTACTGATCGAGGTGCATTCAGTCATACACTGTTCAGCAGGGACAGTGCTCCAATCTTTGATGGTCATGCCCATATCCAGCGAAGCGCTATTCTGATCAATCACTTCAATGTCTACAGCAGCGCCTGTGCTGTGTGGTGGTACATTTATGCTTTGATCCAGGTTGATTACGGGTGAGATTAAACGGGTTGTTTCTAAAAAACGTTGCGGATGATCGTATTCTGGGTGCAACTGACTAACCCTGGAATATTCCTGGTCAAAGAGCCGCTGTTGCACCTTTAAGCTGCGATAGGCTTCGTATACTCTGAAGCGTAGGCCTTCTCGCAGGGATTGTTGTGCCAGGCATAACTTTTTGAATACCGATTGGCGCATTTTGGTGTAGTCGTTAGCTGTTTCTTCACATTCTGGCGCTGGGCCGTAGAGTAGGGAGGAGTTCTGTTTGATATCAATTAGTGGCTCGTTACACTCTTTGATTGGCACGGCACGGACGCGTGGATCTGTGATCAGAATGAGTTCTTGGCTCATGATGGCTTTGTATTTTTGTAAATATATTGTACAGTATAATTGGTTCTGCTAGAATGTCAAAATTAAATCACTGGGCATAGGAATGAGCATGATTGCAAATATCAATGGCAAGAAAATAGCGTATGAGATTTTTGGAGAAGGTCCTTTAACAGATCCTGCCAGTGCGCATCCTGTATTGTTTCTCATCCATGGTGGGCCTGGCCTTGATCATTCCGGCTTTAAAATTCACTCACTTGATCTGCAAGACTCAGCGCAATTAGTCTTGTTCGATTTGACGGGGCATGGTAAAAGTTCTGGGCATCCCGCTGCGCATACTTTGGAGGGTGCGATTGAGGATGTTGAAGATCTTCGCTGCTATTTGAAATTGGAAAAAATTTCATGCCTGGGTTTTTCGTATGGTGGCAAGGTGGCATTGGGTTATGCGATTAAATATCCCGCGCGGCTTGATAGGCTATTTCTGATTTGCACGGCGCATCATTTTGGGTTTATTGAACGTTCCAGAGTTGAATTTGCAAAGAGAAATCCAACTCCAGCCCAGCTTGCAGTTTTTAATCGGTTGTGTGATGGACAGATAAAAGATCGCACCGATTTTATCGAATATTTTAACCAGCTGGGGCCATTATATTCCAAAAATATTGCCAGGCAGCGGGCACTATCAGGTGGGGTTTCGACTTCAACTTGGGATGATATGATTTTGGGGCATGAGGCGTCAAATGTGGCCTATCAGACTGAGTTTTGGCGCTATGATTATGCTTCACAGTTGAATCAGATCCGTTGCCCTACATTGATCTTGGGTGCGGATGACGATTGGATGTGTCCCCCTGAATTTTCTGTTGAGATGGCGTCAAAAATTCCACATGCTAAATTGGTTGTTTTTGAGGGCTGTGGCCATATTTTGCCGATTGATCAGAATGCACGGTATTTGGAGTTGGTCAGGGCTGAGTTAATTTGAAGAGGGGTGAGATGTCAATAAAGTCGAAGATTGCTGCTCTGGAAAAGGTCAAAATCCATTATCAATATATGGGTGAGGGCGCGCCGATTATTTTCCTACACGGCTTTCCTGAGTTTTCCTATGAATGGCGTAAGCAATTAGAGCATTTTTCAAAAACGCATTTAGCTATTGCGCCTGACTTGCGTGGCTACAATCTATCTTCAAAGCCAGAAGGTGTTGATCAATATGCGGTGGCCGCACTGGCTCAAGATGTAAAAGATTTGTGTGATCATCTTCATCTGAAAAAAATCGTCCTCGTTGGCCATGATTGGGGCGGTATTGTAGCTTGGGCTTTTGCATATTTGTATCCTGAATATCTGGACAAGTTGGTGATTCTCAACGCGCCGTATCCAGCCATCTACAATCATCAAATCAAAGCTAATCCAACTCAGCAGAAAGCGGCGGAATATATCTTGCTTTTACGTCGGGCAACAGCGGCGAAGATTCTTTCTCGAAATAACTTTGAATGGTTGAGCGGTTGGGTTTTGAATAAAGGTTTGGTGCAAGGAACGCTGACTGAAGCGGATAAGCAGGCTTATGTAAATGCATGGTCACAACCTGGTGCTTTGGAAGCTATGTTGAATTATTATCGTGCACTCAATCTTGATATGAATGAGGATAAAACGCCTGACTGGTCGAGATTTGCTTTGGCGCCTGAGGTAAAGATGTTCACGCAGAAAATTCAAGTGCCGACTTTGGTGATCTGGGGTGAACAGGATGAGGCTTTGGTATCTGAGAATTTGGCGGGATTGGATCAGTTTGTTGAGAATCTGCAGATCCAGAGATTGCCTGAGTGCGGGCACTTTTTGGTGCATGAGCATCCTAATCAGATTAATCAGTTGATTGATGCGTTTTTGGTGGAGTAGGTATGCACGGCCCCTTGGCCGTTAACGGGTGATTACAGTTTTTGATTTAGATACAGGAGTTTAGCAAACATGAAAACAATATCCATTATTCTTCCAATTAATAATCCTGAGATGTTAAGCCAGGCAGATCTGGCGCTATATCAATCCGCAGACTGTTATTTCAAATTGTCCTATGTCGACACAGCCTTGAGAGAGCTGAAATCAGCATCAGATGTGGAGCAGATTTTTCCTCTGGTTTTGAATCGTATTGTGGAGGCAGAACAGGCAGGGGCTGCGGCAGTGGTTGTCTATGCGTTTGGGGATGTTGCCATCAAAGAAGGCAAAGATTTGGTTTCAATCCCCGTGATGGGGCTGGGAAAAGCCGCTGTGAATATGGCCAGTTTATTGTGTCGCCGACATTATACGGTTTTGCCATCTATGCTGGGGCACGCGGGTTTTATCAATGCCATGGTTGAGGAGGAGGGCGTAGGGCATCGATTTATCCCGGCCAGTCATGGTATAGAAGTGAGTCCAGCACAACTTAAAGGGAATCCTGCTGTATTGGGTCAATTAATCGAGATTGCCGATTTTGAAATTCGTGAAAAAGGTGTGGATACCTTTACATTGGGATGTGGCGGATTTATTGGTGTAGGCAAAAAATTAGAGGCTGCATTAAGAGCAAAACATCAATTGGCGATCACAGTGATTGATCCTGTGAGTGTGGCTCTTGGCCTTGCTAAGGCTTTGATTGAGTAGCGGAGTGTTCGTTCAATATAAGCTTGGACAAGGTCTCAGCTGGATCTCTTCCAGAAGTAATTGCGCCTCTCAAAAGCAAAGTATTATGTGTTTGTCCGCGCAGCATCACTTTTTTAACGGTGGCGCCATGCGC
>CAXNIG010000069.1:0-5087 GCA_964202445.1 Pseudomonadota bacterium | reverse complement strand
AGGTATAATTGGAATCTGCACACCCAAATCCTGACAATCTGCAAGCAATTGTACATATGCATCTGGGTGATAAAAATATTGAGTGATGACACTATTTGCACCTGCATCAACCTTCGCCTTAAAATGCAGTAAATCTTGGATCATATCCTGCGCCTGGGGGTGGGACTCTGGATAGGCAGCAACACTAATGTGAAAAGCATCACCGGTTTCTGCACGAATAAATTGAACCAGATCACGCGCATACTGAAAATCTAGCGACGCAGAACTCAACCCAGAAGGGAGGTCGCCGCGCAAGGCCACAATGCGCTTTACACCTTGAGCTTGATAATAATGCAGCAGCTCGCGTATCGATTTTTTGCTGGCCCCAATACAAGATAAATGAGGCGCAACTTGATAGTGGTTATTTTGCAAAGCAGCAATCACTCTAACTGTAAAATCTTGCGCGCTTCCTCCTCCACCATCGGTCACAAAAAAATATTCTGGTGAAAATACAGAAAGCTGCTGGGCGACATCCAATACATGCACTAAGCCCTCGTCCGTCTTTGGCGGAAAAAACTCACAACTCCAGGACATGCTCATCTTGATAAATCTTTAACAATCAAGGCAATAGTTGTGGCTCGATCACATCACGATAAATAACGCCCGCCAATAAGCATCTAAAGGGCACACTCCAAATCAATCCAATGATTGTCATGCTTAATAAAACATAAAGAATCGAACCCAACACAAGCAGAGCCAAAACACGCCAGTAATTACCTTTTAAACAACGAAAAGCAGGAATAATACTTTGAAAGACCCCTCTGTGATGAACTACCAACAAAATATAAGTCATATAAACAGGAATCATAAGAAAAGACAACACATGCCCTGAAGGCAAAAATGCCAGCAGAGATACGACCAGAGCCATCATCAATAATGCACAAAAAACAGAACCCATACGCTTTACGGCTTGCCTACACCATATCCAATCAAAAGCCTGTTGTTTTGCAATATTACAGGCAGCAATCAATGACCCTGAAACAGTAAAACACAGCGCCAGAATCCCTAAAAGAACTAAAGGCAAGAGCTTCTCTCCCGCCCTCATCAAGCCCGTGAACCCAGGGCCACTGTGTAATAACATCACGCTCACTGTCGTCGTCACAACGACCAAAACCAAAAACAAAATGAGCGGCACACACATCAGCCATAAATATCGTTTTTGTCCTTTCATTAAATGCCAGGCCGCTTTAATCGATGGCCAAATCAACAAAGGCTTAATGGGATTATTTTGCATCATATTGGACTCTTTTTAATACCGACCATTCTCAGCATACGCTGACAAAGAGTCTCTGTCAAACACACTGAATCGGTCGAGGCAACCCTGCAATTAAGGCAATCACACGCAAAGGCTTATCAGTATAGCGTTGCTGTAATTGCACACTATCAAAATTAATCTGAATGGATTCTCGAATAAACTTAATCACACGTCGCGTCAAAGGCATCACTTGATGCTCTTCATAAAAATCACGCACAAATTGAATCAACTGCCAATCAAAGTCCTCTAAAATCCGATCCTGCCGTGCCGCTTTTTGCAAAGCCCAGTCGCGCGTCCATGCCTGTGGATCAATAAGATAACCGGCGGCAGTCTCAAGCATTATCGTGCTGCACGCCACAATAAATAACCCAGAAAGACTAAACTGAAAACGCCTAGTACAGATGCAATATTAACAAAAGACGGCCCCACAATCGCCAGTGCACTAGCGCTACCCATAATAATAAATGGAATCGCCAAAAACACGCCCATCAACGACGAGCCCGCAACCATCCCACAAGACAATAAGGTTGCTTGCTCTAATTTTTTATGGCCAACATGCTCATCAACATGACGTTTCTTCAAGCTTTTAGAGAGAAAATACTGCACCACACCACCGGCTACAATCGGGGTCATGACTTCTGGAGGCAAATAAATTCCCAAACCTACCGCCAAAACAGGAAACCGCACTCCCCATACACGACGCGTTACCACATCTAAAATAATCACCCCAAGACCAACTGCAATGCCCAAATTAACCATCGACCAATTTAAATTATGGGTCAAAACACCTTGCGCCACTGCGGCCATAAGACTCGCTTGTGGCGCGGCTAAAGACTGGCTAGCACTCATCCCTGCATGCGGAAAGACCCCACCCATGCCATACGCTTGAAACAGCAATTCAAAAATAGGCCCAATGACAATGCTAGACACCACCACACCCAAAGCGAGCATCACCTGCTGCTTCCAAGGAGTTGCGCCGATCATCATACCGGCTTTTAAGTCCTGCATATTCTCATTAGCAATCGATGCAATGGCAGCGATAACCGCAGCGACCATAATAACCAGCCCTACAATTTTACTTAAACTGCCACTATCAAAATGAAACAGCACCAAATAAATACTGGCTAAAATCAAAATTGATAAAATCAAAATACCTGAGAGTGGATTATTGGTAGAGCCTACAACCCCAGTCAAATAACCACAGACCGTAGCCAATAAAAAGCCCACCACAATCAAGAAAATTAAAGTGATAAAGCTCGCTTCCAAAACAAATGCTGTCGAAAAATTCAAATTCAAATGTTCGATCAATCCCGCAACCAGCAAAAACAAACAAATCGATATTGCCACAATACCAGTTAATAACCAAAACATGGGGATATTTTTTTCAGTATTTAACAGTATTTTTTTATCATGCAAACTGGAAAATGCTACTTTAAATCCAGCAATCATCGGTCGCAATAATTGCAGAAGCGTCCAGATTCCGCCAATTAACATCGTGCCCACACCCACAAAGCGCAAATGCTGGTCCCAGAGCGTGCCCACCGCATCTGCATGATCCATCCCCAGCATGGGATAGCAGTGACTCAACATCGGAATCAATATAACCCAGCCTAAAACAATACCTAAGAGCAAGCTCATAGACACCGCAGGCCCAATAATAAAACCCGCTGCAAAAGCGGCAGGGCTAAAACCAATTCCCATTCCAAACAAAATATTACGGGATGAACCCCAAAGTTGAACATTATCTGCAATCAGCTGAAACCCATCTTGCAAAAAAGTAATTACACCACCACCTAAAACACCATGTAGCAGATATTTAAGCAACCCCTTGCCTTCAGAGCTCGCCTTCAACACATTGCCAATCGCAGTGCCCTCTGGAAAACGCAGCTCTGGTAAATATAATAAAACCTGACGCAAAGGCACTGAAAACAACACACCCATCAAACCACCAAATCCCACAATCAGGGCAGTATCTATATAATCAAAGTGATTCCACAGATGCAGAATAATCATTGCCGGCAGAATAAAAGCAACGGCTGCTGCAATTCCCTCTCCGCTGGATGCTGCAGTTTGCACCAGATTACACTCGAAAACAGAAGATTCTTTAAAAAAACGAAACAACCCAATTGCCAAAACCGCAGCAGGAATCGAGGCCGAAATCGTAGTCCCAATTTTTAAAGCCAGATAAGCATTCGAAGCAGTCAACAAAACCGCAAGCAGCATCGAAAAAATAAAAGCCTTCAGCGTAAACTCCAAGCGAGGAGTAGTCGAATTTGGATTCATTAAAATCTCCGTAAAAAATTAAAACATATGTTGAGGTGCGACCCTATAAATCGCAGGAATATTGCGCAAATAATCATGATAATCAAGGCCAAAACCATACACATAATGATTTTCAGACTCTTCAATCGCTACAAAATCAGGGTGAGCCAAGCCCTCTGGCAAGCGCGCATTGATTTTATCCATCAATACCGCGGTATAGGTCTTAGCGGCACCCCGACCATGGCAGTAATCTTTCACTGCTTGCAGAGTAATTCCACCATCTAAAATATCATCGATGATGACCACAACCCGACCTTCTAAAGACATAGAGGGCTCGCGCTTCCAATGAATACTCGACCCCGTCACCTCGCCGTGATAACGCGTTGCATGAATGTAATCCATCTGCAAAGGGAAGTTCAAACGCAAGCAAAGTTCGCTCGCCACAAATAACCCACCATTCATCACCGTCAAGATGACCGGATCAGTATGCTCCAACACAGTGCGCATTTTTGCAGCCATACGATCCAAGCCCGCATCAATTTCAGCTCTCGAAAAAAGTAAGGTAGCATGAGCCTCGACTTCACGAATCAACTCCGGGGTAATTGCTTTAGCGCTCATTTTGCCGCCACTCCAAAAATAATAATTTTATATTATACCGAATTGTGTCGCACAATACCAGCACTAAATTACTTTTTTAGGTTTGAGAGATTTGCACACAAGAGCGAATAAAGGGGCCATTCTCGCAAAAAATGCGATTGGGGTCTTGTGCAAAATTGCTGAAGCTTGGATTAAAAATGGGGATATCTTTTGAGGCATGGATGCTATGCAAGGGGTCGGCATCAAAATGGAAAAATTCAAATTTAATGCCCTTGCCAAAAAGATCGCCACAACTAGCGTAGTGTTGAGCGAATTCCTTAAAAAAATGCTCCAGCAAATTTTTGATATTGCGTTCATCTTCTAATGTATTTCTAAAGCTATAATTAGGTGCAAGAGACAGCAATGTTGGCACTAAAAAAGAATAGTACACTCGTGAATGGGGTCGCAAATAAGCAGGGCCAAGAATCGTTGGAATATAATGTTTGAGACTGTATTCTTGCAGATAAGCTTGCTGCAAAGCATGTAATGGCGCGATGCGCTCATCATTCTCCTGCATAGGCGCAAAAGCCATTGTGGATCCGGTTGAAATATTAATGAGGTGCTTCACGGTTTCTAAAACGTAGACATTTGGCTTTAAGCGAGTCTGCGCCTGAGCCTGAGCTAAAAACTGCCAAATGATCTCAAAGAACATATGATTACGCGAACTTTTAGTATAACGCCAGGCCTGCTGTAGCAGAAGATCATAAAAACTGCGCATCTTGGGTGTTTGTGCCTGCTCGAACCAACCCCGACCAAAAATTAAAACTTGCGCACGCCAGGTACAATTTAAGAAAGGCGCACGCGCAATATCAGCAAAAATTTTGCCATGATTAAATAGATGGTGTGGCGGATGAAGCTCACTTAAACCAAAAGCACGTTGCATCCGATTATGGCT
>CAXNIG010000068.1:0-5110 GCA_964202445.1 Pseudomonadota bacterium | reverse complement strand
CCATCACCATAGCCCGCTGAAATCACCGCAATTTTACTGGGACGCTGAGCCGTCCAATCCAGACCATAGCCCAATGCATTCCCCACAGGGACATCCAAAATATTTAAAACTTTCGCTTGAAAAGACATAACCGGAATGAGGCCAATTTCTTGCTCTGTCATATCAGCGCATGGCGATAGACCATATAACATTAAACCTGGACGCACAATATCTAAATGAAAGTCTGGGTAACGCAAAATTCCTGCTGAATTAACAATACTCTTTGGGTAAGGCCAATTCTGAGTTAATTGAGTAAACCGCTCAAACTGCTGCAAAGTATGCGGATGCTGTGGCACGTCCGCTACAGCAAGATGAGTCATCACAGCCTGAATTTCAATATGCTTTATTTTTTCTAACCGCTGCAAAAACGACTCCGCATCAGCCATTGAACAGCCTAATCGATGCATACCTGTATCAATTTTAAGCCATACTTTGATGGGGTATTCACCTTGATACCTTTCCAGCAAGGCGAGATGCAGCTCATGATAGACCACTAGATCCAATTGATATTCGGCAACCCGAAGCATACTGTCAGCCTCAGCCACCCCGCCCATCAAAACAATACGCCGCCTTATACCTTGCGCACGCAAGGCAAGGGCCTCATCCAAAGTTGCAACACCCAGATAATCTGCATCTAATGCAGCTGCACATTCCAGCAAGCCATGCCCATAAGCATTCGCTTTAACCATCGCCAAAATCTGTGATCTAGGGGCTTCGGTTCGTACCACTTGGAGATTATGCTGCAGAGCCAAGAGATTAATCTGGGCACAAATACGCATCAATACACCCCTTGCGCCGAATAATTATCAAAACGACAATGCTCACCTTTAAAAGTCAATCTAAAATCACCGATGGGACCATTCCGGTGTTTACGAATCAAGATTTCTGCTGTGCCCTTATCTTGAGTATCGGGATGATACACCTCATCACGATAGACAAACATAATTAAATCAGCATCCTGTTCAATCGAGCCGGACTCGCGAATATCCGACATGACGGGCCGCCGATCATTGCGATCCTCACATTTACGCGATAACTGAGAAAGCGCAATCACGGGCACATGCAACTCTTTTGCAATCGCTTTAATATTACGTGAAATTTCAGACACCTCATTCACCCGATTATCACTCAAGCCAGGCACACGCATCAATTGCAGATAATCAATCACAATCAAACGCAGGCCACCATGTTCCCGCGCCAAACGCCTCGCACGAGAGCGTAAATCAGTGGGAGTCAAAGCAGCAGTATCATCGATAAATAAATTCATCCGCTCGGTAATCATATTGAGGGTTGCAAAGACTTTACTGGAGTCATGATCCTGCAATTGCCCCGACCGCAAAGCCGACTGATCCACGCGACTTAAAGAGGAGAGCATCCGCAACATCAAGGCCTCTTTCGGCATTTCCATACTAAACACTAAAACGGGCTTGGGGCTATTCATCGCGACATTTTCTGCAATATTCATCGCAAATGTAGTTTTACCCATTGAAGGACGCCCCGCGACAATCACCATATCTGCAGGCTGCAGCCCAGCAGTGATCCGATCCAAATCAACATAATCGGTGGAGGTTCCAGTAATCCCGCCTTGATTCTGCGCCAGAGTATCTAAAATATCGATCACGCGAGAGGCAATACCTTTAACAGACTCTGGCGCGGATTCATTCGCTCGATTTTCGCTAATCGCAAACACTTGACGCTCTGCATCATCCAGCAATTCCTGGCTATTTCTGCCCTCAGGCTCATAGATACTTTGCGCCAGACCCTGCGCGACTTTCAGTAGATTACGTAAAATCGAACGTTCGCGAATAATATTAGCATACGCATTTAAATTGGCCACACTCGGAGTATTTTTAGCTAGCTCAGCCAAATAAGCCAAACCCCCTGCTTGATCCAACACCCCCTGGGCTTTCATTGCATCCGACAAGGTCACCACATCAAAAGGCACGCCTGCACTGGCTAACTTAAACATCTCTGCAAAAATTTGCTGATGCTGCGGCCGATAAAAATCTTCCGCCCCCACTTTATCTGCAACGCGATCCCAGGCGGTATTATCGAGCATTAAGCCACCCAAAAAGGACTGCTCTGCCTCCACTGAATGGGGCGGAACTTTCAAATTAACAAGCGGCGCATCTGTTTTTTTCAAGGCCATTACTTTTTTCTATCAGGTTCACCACAATGCCAAAAATATCCAAAAATATCAAGCCCTGACTACAGCAATCGCATCACCATCTGGATCTTTATTTGCTGAAATGTCAAAATCAATTTTCAAAGATCAAAAGGATCAATATGAGCAACTATTTAGGCATTCATCACTGCGAAATTTTAGTCACTGATATCGACAAGGCCATGCATTTTTATACACAGATTTTAAGCATGGAAGAAGTCCATAACCCCTCAACTTTCCGCGCGTCGAAATGGCTAAAACTAGGCAATCAAGAAATTCATCTGACCCTTGATGCAACACCCGATGCCAATGAACAACGCCACTTTGCAATCCAAGTGAAAAGCCTGCAGCAATTACGCAAAAATTTTCAAGCTCAAGGCCTTGAGATTATTGAGGCACGCCCCATTCCAGGCGTACAACGCTTTTTTATTTTTGATCCTTTTGGCAATCGAATTGAATTTGTTGAACGTGAAATATCTATAACGCAAGATCCCAATGTTGTTGTGATTTTGAATCGCACTTTAAAACCAGGCCAGACTTTCGAAGACTTTTATGAAGCCTGGAAGCCGCCTGTAGAATGTGTCAGTAGCGAAGGCCATCGGCATCGTTACCATTATTTTAGCTGGCCCTCTCGCGTGATCAATATGCAGGATGCGGCCAATCCCAATGAGATCCTCAGCCTGGGCCTATTATATTGCGAAAGTGAGGAACACTTTCATGCTGAGATGAAGCGCCTGGCCACAACAGAACAAATTCGTCACGATAAAATTGCAAAAGTAGCTGACAAGACCGGCAAAAATCGTCAATATTTTGTACTGAGTGATGATATTTTGGGGTAAGCATACTTCATTTGCCACATCATTGGCGTCCTGGGGCAACTTCACATTGGTTGCACCAGGCATTGCCAACTCGTGATTTTGAAATAGACCACTCGCGCTATCCCTGATTTTTTTTCGTCGCATCAAATAGATTTGGTCAACTGCTCTTGTACCCATGCTCGTTCGCGCTCCAACTCACGCCTGAGCATATCCTCGCTGGGCAAAAATGGCAAATACTTTGCTGCAAACATTTGCTTACTATCCGCTAAAACAGAATACTTCACAACTGCCTCGCTTTTCTGACTACAAAGAATAAGACCAATGGTTGGATTATCATCAACGCCCTTTTTATGTTGATCATAAATACGAATATAGCTGTCCATCTGTTCAACATCTTGATGCGTTAACTTATCCAACTTAAGGTCAATCAGCAAAAAGCATTTGAGCTTGAAATTATAAAACACGAGATCAACATAGAAATCCTGATCCTCCGTACTGATCCGCTGCTGCCGAGCAACAAATGCGAATCCAGTCCCCAATTCCAACAAAAATTTCTGCAATCCATCAATGATCCCTTGCTCCAGATCAGCTTCCAAATAATCAACACTCGGAAGATTTAAGAAATCCAATACGTATGGATCTCGCAGATAGTCTTTTGGAGTACTTTGCAAAGGCGCTGTTTTTTCTTGCGCTTCTTTTTGGACTATTGCCTTATCTTTGCTACTCAGCAAACGTTCGTAATAAAGCACGTTGATTTGCCGCTCCAATGCACGGGAACTCCAATTTTGCTCGATTGCTTCCTCAAGATACCATTGGCGCGCCTCATTATTTTCGACACGAATCAATGTCCGATAATGGGTCCAGCTTAATTCGGTACGCACTGCGTTCCAAATTGGAAAAGTCAAATAAAAAGCCCGCATATTGCGGAGGTTCCGTGCATCAAACCCTCTTCCAAACTCTGCTGTTAAATGCAGAGCCAAGACCTCTAACTGCTGCTTTCCATAACCGGCCCTCCCTTCACCTTGCTGCTCATGCTCAACAATTAAATGACCAATTTGCCAATACGTTTGCACCATGGCACTGTTCACTGCATATTGAATCTGCGTACGAACCTGCTGAATAATTTGACGTACATTATTCAGTAATTGTCCGTCTGGGTTGTTTTCTATTTGTTTCAGCATTGGTAATCCAGGTGAACATTTTTTAATTAAACAATTTTACACTATACAATCAGAAATGTCATTAATTGAACTACCGAGGAATCCTTGGTAGTTCAATTAATGACACCCTGCAATCTCTATAGATCTGGCGTCCTGGGGCAACTTCACATTGTTTGCTCTAGGGCTTGATTGACCTTGATTTTAAAATAAATATTTTTAAACATACCACTATCGCTACCCCTAACTTTTTTCGTCGTGGTGGGTATGAAGCCCACGCACCGTTTTCAAGACTTTATCAAAATCTGATTCAATCTTCTGAGTCTTGTTAAAAATATAATACTCTGCCAACGCTTTTTTATCTGCTGTTAATTTGCTGATGCTCCCTTTATCAGTCAGAACTTTGTATTCATTAAAACTCAAGAACTTGTCGACACTGTCACTCATGGCTTTCATCGTCAGATGAATGTGGTTTTCAATAACATTTTCGAGGTAATCAAAGAAACCTGAGATAGTGCGCTCTAGTCGCTTAATCTCTTTTTTTCCCAAATAATTTTTCGCAACGGTCACATCAGAAGACAAAATTCGACCTTTTGGCGCATTTTTCCAAGTCAACAGCCCCATATACGGTTTATTGCTATCGGCATTGCTGTTGATAATCTCAGCAGCAGTTTTCCCTGAAATTGCGAAATGAAACTTATTTTGAACCATAGCATAAAACTGCTGGGTTACTGCTGACTTTGCATCATAATCAGCACAACACTCTGCAAAAATGTCTGTGATTTGCTGATAAATACGGCGCTCACTGGCACGAATAGACCGAATACGCTCAAGGAGTTCATTAAGGGCACCTCTAAAAATTCGAGTTTTTAAATTTGCCGCATAAAAAAGTAAGCATAGCCGCGAAGCGGCGGCGCAATTTTTGCATTAAT
>CAXNIG010000067.1:0-5112 GCA_964202445.1 Pseudomonadota bacterium | reverse complement strand
TGATAAAAATGTCAAAGCAGACTCCATTGTTGCTGTCTATGACTTAGGCGGCGGAACTTTTGACGTGTCAATTATTGAAATTGCTAAAGTCGATGGCGAAAGTCAAATCGAAGTATTGGCGACTAACGGAGATACCTTTTTGGGCGGCGAAGATTTTGACCGCAAATTGACGGAATATATTATTGAGGAATTTAAAAAAGAATCAGGTGTTGATCTTAAAAATGATATGCTTGCAATTCAACGCCTCAAAGAAGCGGCTGAAAAAGCGAAAATTGAACTCTCTTCCAGCCAACAAACCGACATCAACCTCCCCTACATCACTGCAGATGCGAGTGGGCCAAAACATTTAAACCTCAAAATTACCCGTGCCAAGTTTGAATCTTTGGTAGAAGACCTCATCAAACGTTCGATTGAGCCTTGCAAAAAAGCACTGAAAGACGCCAACATTAGTATTTCTAAAATTGATGAAGTCATTCTAGTAGGTGGCCAGACTCGCATGCCCAAAGTACAAGAAGCGGTTAAAGATTTCTTTGGCAAAGAGCCACGCCATGACGTCAATCCAGATGAAGCAGTCGCGATTGGTGCAGCGATTCAGGCTGGCGTGCTGACGGGTGAAGTAAAAGACGTTTTATTATTAGACGTGACCCCCCTCTCCCTCGGTATTGAAACCATGGGCAGCGTCATGACCAAATTAATCGAACGCAATACGACTATTCCAACCAAGAAGAGTCAGATTTTTTCTACTGCAGATGACAACCAAAGCGCTGTGACCATTCATGTACTGCAAGGTGAGCGCGAAATGGCAACTGCCAATAAATCACTGGGTCGCTTTGACTTATCAGGCATTCCCAATGCACCTCGTGGCACACCACAAATTGAAGTCACCTTTGACATCGATGCCAACGGTATTCTGCATGTATCCGCAAAAGACAAAACTTCTGGCAAAGAACAATCCATTATTATTCGCGCTGCCAGCGGCTTGTCTGAAGAAGAAGTAGATAAAATGGTAAAAGATGCTGAAGCAAATGTCGAAACAGATAAAAAATTCCATGAGCTGGTTTCAGCACGCAACTCTGCAGATCAACTCATCCATAGCCTACAAAAAGGCGTGACTGAAGTGGGCGATAAGCTGTCTGATGAAGATAAAACAGCGATTGAAACGGGCATTAAAGACTTGGAAGAAACCATGAAACTCGATGATGCTTCACAAATTGAAGCCAAAGCTACGGCGATGGCTCCGTTGATTGGCAAAATTAACGAACTTCGTCAGGCCAGCGGCAATGCTACTGAAGGTTCGGCTACAGAAACTGAGACTGCAACAGATCAAGCAAATGATACGGTAGATGCAGAGTTTGAAGAAGTAAAGGATAAAAAAGAGTAATGGCAACAAAACGTGATTATTATGAAGTCTTAGGCGTCGCTAAAAACGCTTCGGAAGCCGACATTAAAAAAGCTTATCGCCGCATGGCCATGAAACATCATCCGGATAAAAACAAAGGAGATAAGGCAGCGGAAGAGAAGTTTAAAGAGGTTAACGAAGCCAATGAAATGCTTAGCAATGCACAAAAACGTGCCGCCTACGATCAATTTGGTCACGCTGGAGTTGATCCGCAACGCGGCGGCGGTGCAGGAGGCTTCCATCAAGGCAACTTCACCGATGCTTTTGGCGATATTTTTGGTGATTTATTTGGTGGCGGTAGAGGACGAGGTCAAGGCCAGTCACGCCAAGAGCAACAAACTCGAGGCTCGGATCTACGCTATGAAATTGAAATTAGCATGGAAGAAGCCTTTCATGGTGTCACCAAAAATATCAAATTTAGCTCTTTCTCTCCCTGCGAGCCTTGTCATGGCTCTGGCGCTCAAAAAGGCTCCAGCAAAGTTAAATGTACGACTTGCAATGGCCACGGCGCGGTACGTATCCAGCAAGGTTTTTTTGCAATTCAACAGGCTTGCCCTACCTGTCATGGCTCAGGCCAAGTCATTAAAGACCCCTGTACGAGTTGTAAAGGGCAAGGCCGGACTCATAAAGCGCGCGAGCTTTCTGTCAAAATTCCAGCCGGTGTGGATACAGGCAGCCGTATTCGCTTAGCAAGAGAAGGCGATGCAGGTGAATCTGGCGGTGGGCCAGGAGATCTTTACATTGACATCCACGTCAAAGCGAACTCACTATTTAAGCGTCATGGCAATGATTTATATTGCGAGGCCCCTATTAGTTTTGCCAATGCTTGCCTAGGTGGAGAAATCGAAATTCCCACCATCGATGGTCGAGTCAAACTCAAAATCCCTGCTGAAACCCAAAGTGGCAAAACATTTCGCCTGCGTGGTAAAGGCTTCAAAGCTTTACAAGGAAGTGGCGTAGGTGATTTACTGTGTCAGGTTAATATCGAAACGCCAATCAACTTAACAGATGAGCAAAAAACGCTTCTAAAAGAATTTAGCACGCTTATCGAAACAGGCGGCACGAAGCACAGTCCTCAATCCTCAAACTGGTTTGACTCCGTTAAGCGTTTTTTTGGAGCACGTTAAGCTAAGCCCGCTCTAGCACTAAGCGTTTCGCTGCAGCAAAATCAGTCTTACCACTGCCTAATTTAGGAATCGCGTCAACATGCCAATATTCTGCCGGACGCATTAAATTAGGCAATTGCGAGGCCTGAACTGCTGACTCGATCTGTGCGTCATCAAATGGCCCCGTATGCATGAGCACCACTTTTTCGCCTTTTTTTAGATCGGGCACGGCCACTGCTAAAATCTCGATATCTTCATGATTCAGACTCAAATTAATTTGCTGCTCGATCGCCCCCAAGCTAATCATCTCACCGCCTAATTTTGCAAAACGAGAGTAGCGATCCAAAATCGTCAAAAAGCCCTGCTGATCAACGCGTCCTTTATCGCCGGTTTTGTACCAACGAATCCCATGTTGATACAAAATAACAGCATTGGTTTTATCCGGCTGCTCGAGATACCCTTTCATCACATTCACTCCACCAATCACAATCATGCCAGACTCACCGATTGGCAATTCTTCATCGGTTTCAGGGTCTAAAATACGCACCATAGTCCCCGCAATCGGCGCACCTACTGTGCCTATTTTATGACGAATTTCATGTGCCGTATCCGGCCGATTCACATTTGCAACGGGACTCAGCTCAGTTGTACCATAACCTTCATAAATCGTTTTCTTAAATTTTTCCTCAAATAAAACGCGCACTTCAGGCGCCAAACGCTCTGCACCTGCAACCACAATCCGCAGACTTTTGAATGCCTCTGCAGGCAAATTACGTGCCTTGGCATACAAACGAAAAAAAGTGGAAGTACCGCACAGAATGGTCACTTTATACTGCTTGGCTAAATCACCAATCGTAGCAGTATCAGTAGGATCAGGATGACAGACCGTGGTAATCCCCTCAATCAAAGGTAACAAAGTTGTAGCCGTCAAACCAAAGGCATGGAATATAGGCAAAATACTAAAAATAACATCATCTGCCTTCGCCTCCAGTGCATCTGCAGCCTGACGTGCATTGCCTACAATATTGCGATGGGTCAGCTCCACCCCTTTAGGTTTGCCTTCACTGCCACTACTAAATAGAATCGTGGCCACTTGATTGGAGCCAATCGGATTAACCAGCATGATTTTGAGCAAAGAAATAGGCGCCAGCTTCACGATCAAGTAATTTTTAAGCAATTCTTTCTGTTGAATGGTTTGACGCACATCTTCCAACAAAATCAGCTCCACACCTTCAAAAACGCCCTCCAGCTCAAAGCCTTTTTTCGCCAAATTATCCAAGAACCGTCGTGAAGTAATAATATGCTTTATTCCAGCCTCTTTAACGGCGGCCTGTAGCGCACTAATCGATGCGGTATAATTCAAATTCACCAAAGTTTTACCGAGTGACAGCAGAGTCAATAACACAGTGACCCCACCCACGCTCGAAGGCAGACAAACGCCCACGCGAACATCTCCCGCCAATCGAGTAAAAAAACGAGAGCGCATCGTGAGTACTGCGGTAATTAAACGATGATGCGTCAGCTTCACCCCAGTTGAATCTGCGATCGCTAAACGATTTCCCAAGGCTTTAGACTGTTCTAACCAAGACTCGATAATAGAGGGCAACTTATCGACATAACGCTCCCATGCATACACGGAGAGACGCTGCAAAGCTAGATGAAGATCACCGTCTTTTTCAGGCCGATAACGCCGAATCGACAATTGTAAATCCCGCCGAATCCAGCGCATTTTAGTATGACTATCTGCTGAAAGCCCACACAAATACGCCATCCAGATTGGCACATTGGATTGCGTAACTAAGTTTTCATCATAACTAGAAATCAAGACAATACCTGGATGCGCAACAGGAATCTCTGTCAAACTTTTAACTAAGTGCAGATCAATTTTTTGCAAAAAATAGCGCTTTAATGGTGAGCGCACACTATGGCCGCTTACCCAATAAATCGGTAAATGAGTGAGGCGCCTTAACAGACACGCCATTTTAAGCGAGGGCATCTGAGCAATGAGGGTCATCGGCTGATCTAAACGATAATCCGCCCCATCCAAATGTACCCGATACAATTGCTTATTTGAATACTCCAACAAAAACCAAAGCGTCCGACTAGGCCAAAGTGCACAAGACCCATAGCCTAACAGGGCCAGCAATAGTATCAGGATCAACCAAATCATAAACTAAACTCACCTATTTTACGCGCATTATAATGATTCTATCTCATCATAAAATACAAAGCCACGCAAGCCGAGGATTCATTTTTATGCGCCAAAAAATAAAACGAATACACCCCTTGTCAGAATCAAATGCTGTGTTAAAATATATCCAATTTTTAAACTATTAAGGATAATCAAAATGGACGAACAGAAGAAAAAAGCACTCGCTGCAGCACTTTCACAAATTGAAAAACAATTTGGCAAAGGCTCTGTCATGGTTATGGGTGACAACAATCCCGTCGAGGATATTCAGGTCATTTCAACCGGGTCGTTGGGCTTAGATTTAGCCTTGGGTATTGGTGGTTTGCCTCGCGGACGGATTGTCGAAATCTATGGCCCAGAATCATCAGGTAAAACGACTTTAACCTTAGAAGTGATTGCACAATGTCAAAAAAATG
>CAXNIG010000066.1:0-5135 GCA_964202445.1 Pseudomonadota bacterium | reverse complement strand
TTGGTGGCAAAACTCTTTCAGAGAGCTCGATAAAATATTTGATCATAAGTTGAAGGCAATGATGCAGAAACGGACTCAAATCTTCGAACTGAAGGATTCCCGGGAGCTGCTCCTTCATCCAGCTGGGTTAGATACAGTAGTCAGTCCTTTTTTTACAGCGGGAGTCGCCGCTTCTCTGGCGCCAGTATTTCCAGAAGTCCAGCATGGTGCTGGTTGTGGTGCAGGGGGATTATGAAGCATGGTGAGTCGCAAATTTTTTTTTAGAAACCCCTCTTGCATAAACCCAACAGATCTGTATAATACAGCCCTGGTTGGGTTGTTAGCTCAGTTGGTAGAGCAGTAGACTTTTAATCTATTGGTCGCAGGTTCGAATCCCGCACAACCCACCAATTCCTTGTGAACCCGCGAATTTTAGGCACGTAGCTCAGGGGTTAGAGCACCACATTGACATTGTGGGGGTCGGTGGTTCAAATCCACTCGTGCCTACCAAACTTCTTAATTTATTTGTGACGTGATGCGATGCGAATTTGATTCAGCATATCGGAAATTGCTGTTGAAACTGCATCGACAGATTGAAACATCAGCGCTTGATGATTAGAGTATCCACGCAAACGCTGCCTGATTAAAGTTTCTTGGCTTTCTGATGGCATAAATCGAGTTGGAGTAGTGAGCGTCGTTGTCATTTTATTCACCTTTTGTTTTGTTATTATTGTTATTTTATCGGTCAGTTGTATACGTAAATAAGCTTACGTAAAATCCATTGTATACGAAAAATTAATTAATGCAAATTTTATTTTGCTATTTTAGAACAAGCCGTTGATTTTAAATGAAAAGTTTTTTTTAAAAATGATGATTTTAAACTTTAAAATTAAGCATTTTTTCAAGCGGGATAAGCGCTGAACTGATCATTTTTGCGGGCACTTTAATCTCATTTTGTTGATGCAGCAGGCTTTCGTACAGATTATGCAAGTGATTCATGGCCATCCAAGGGCAGTGAGCACAGGAACGACAGGTTGCGCCTACACCACCTGTTGGGGCCTCGATAAAAATTTTATTTGGAGAGGCCTGTTTCATTTTGTAGAAAATACCCTTGTCTGTGGCCACAATAAAGGAGTTATGTGGCAGGCTTTGGCTCGCTTTTAATAGTTGAGACGTTGAACCTACGCAATCAGCCATCGCAATAACATCAGCAGGCGATTCGGGATGCACTAAAATGGCAGAGGCGGGGTGAGCTGCTTTCAGCGCTTTAAGGCTGCTTGCTTTAAACTCCTCATGCACAATGCAGGAGCCTTGCCACAGCAGCATATCCGCACCTGTTTGCTTCTGAATATAATCACCCAGATAGCGATCGGGTGCCCAAATAATTTTTTTACCCTCGGCATGTAAATGTCGAATCACTTCAATGCCAATGCTGGAAGTCACCACCCAGTCCGCCATGCTTTTAATTGCAGCAGAAGTATTGGCATAAACCACTACAGTTCGATCAGGATGTTCGTCAACAAATGCTTTAAACTCTTCAGGTTGACAGCTAATATCCAATGAGCAAGTCGCTTGTAACGTCGGCATTAAAACAGTTTTGTTTGGAGAAAGAATTTTCGCGGTTTCACCCATAAAGCTAACACCGCAAACCATCAAAGTTTGGGCGGGGTGCTTGGCCCCAAAACGCGCCATTTCAAGGGAGTCTGCAATGATGCCGCCCGTTTCTTCAGCTAGGCTTTGAATGGCTTCATCGACATAATAATGAGCGATAATAACGGCATTTTTTTCTTTAAGCAGCGCTTTAATTTTGCTGCGATAATCTTCAGGCAAAAAAGAGGGCAGGCGTGATTCAAATTGCGGTTGCATAGTTTTATTCCTACATCATTTCTTTAAGGGTTTTGCGAATCAATTCCTCCGCGCTCATTTTGTCGGTATAGGCCTGGTCAATTCTTTTTTGAGCATCTTGACTGCGATATCCCAGCGAGACTAATGCTGCCAATGCCTCGTCTTTTGCATGATTGCTAATGGAAGTGTTGGGGGTGGTCACTGTATGTTGATCAAAAGCCTTGAGGCGATCACGCATTTCGATAATTAAACGCTCTCCGGTTTTTTTGCCAATGCCTGGGACCTTAATCAAAAGGGCAAGATTTTCCTGCAGAATACATTGAATAAAGTCCTGCGTGCTCATACCAGATAAAATAGCTAATGCACTGCGGCCGCCAATGCCATTGACCTTAATTAATTCACGAAATAAGCGTCGATCTAGAATGTTCAAAAAGCCAAAAAGCTGATGTGCATCTTCGCGTATAGCTAAATGCGTATGGAGAATAATTGGCTGGCCAATTTCAGGTAGATCATAAAAGGTCGTCATGGGGATGTCGACTTCATAGCCCACGCCATGAACTTCAACCAAAATAGTGGGCAAATCTTTAGTGAGCAATATTCCTTGCAAGCGACTAATCATCGTAAACGTCCTCGTACAATTTTTTTGGCACCCTGTAAGTGTAATAGACTTTGCGATGTATGGAAATGGCAGAGCGCCACTGCCAGTGCATCGGAGGCATCTGTTTTAAGGTCATGCTCGATGCGTAATAAATTTTTAACCATATGCATCACTTGTGCTTTATCCGCTGCGCCATAACCAACAACAGATTGTTTAATTTGGCGGGCAGAATATTCAGCTACACTCAAATTTTTAGCAGCCATAGCCACAATTGCGACTCCACGTGCCTGCCCTAACTTTAAAGCGGAGCCTGGGTTTTTGTGCATAAAAATTTCCTCAATCGCAGCTGTATCCGGATTAAATTGATCAATGACTTCGCTTAAGCCCTCTAAAATTTCTTTCAAGCGTAAATCGACTGTTTCGCTTTTGATGCGAATGCAGCCACTGGCGAGATAATGCGGCGTATTGCCTTCAATTTGAATCAGGCCAAATCCAGTGATGCGTGAGCCGGGGTCAATGCCGAGGATTTTCATTCCAAAACCGAGCCATTGGTATAGACATTTTGCACATCATCTAATTCTTCGAGTAAATCAATCATTTTGGTAAATTTAATGGCCTGATCGCCGGAAAGCTCGGTGGTGGTGCTGGGGTTTTGGGTGACTTCAGCGTCCAATGGCTTAAAGCCTTTTTGCTCCAAAGCTTCCAAAACTTTGGTGAATTCGTAGGGGTGGGTTAAAACGATAAATCCTTCGTCTTCGATGAGCATGTCCTCTGCGCCTGCATCAAGGGCAGCCTCTAGCAAGGCATCCTCTGCGGTGCTGGGGGCAAAATAAATCATGCCTTGTTCTTTAAACAGGTAAGCCACAGAGCCATCCGTCCCTAGGCTGCCACCATGTTTGGTGAGTGCATGACGTACTTCACTGACGGTGCGATTACGATTGTCTGTGACGCAGTCTACCATGACTGCCACACCACCTGGGCCATAGCCTTCGTAGCGAATTTCCTCCATATTGCTATTGTCATCTCCCCCTGCGCCACGTTTGATTGCGCGATCGACCGTGTCTCGCGTCATATTATGCGATAGGGCGGTTTGAATCGCGGTACGCAAGCGAGGATTATTTTCAGGATCTGCACCGTTTTTAGCAGAAATAGTCAGCTCGCGAATTAAGCGTGTAAAAATCTTGCCTTTTTTACTATCTTGCGCCGCTTTGCGATGTTTGATATTGGCCCATTTGCTATGTCCTGCCATGTTTAAGTACTCCATTTTTTAAGGTTGGCTTATTCTAGCAAAAAATAATGCAAAGAGGTATAATGCTCCGACTGTTTTGGGCAAAGGATATACGCATGCAAGCATTTTCAACCGCTAAAGTCTTAGTCGTCGGGGACTTGATGTTAGATGATTATTGGGAAGGGGATGTGCAACGGATTTCCCCTGAAGCACCAGTGCCCATTGTGCATGTAAAAAAAGAATATAGTAAAGCAGGCGGTGCAGCTAATGTGGCTTTAAATATTGATGCACTGGAAGGCCAAGTCTACTTATTAGGCTTGGTTGGCATGGATTTAGCCGCGAAAAAACTAGCCCAGGTTTTAGCAAAAACGAATATTAAAGTAGACTTGATTGCCGAAAAAAACTTGCCTACAATTACCAAATTGCGCATGATCAGTCAGAATCATCAATTGATCCGTGCTGATTTTGAAAAAAGTTTTGCTTCAGCTGATAAAACCAACTTGTTGAAAGGGTTTGCTCAGGCACTGCAAGAGGTCAATGTAGTCATTCTTTCTGATTATGGCAAAGGGACTTTAAGTGATGTGCAAAGCTTAATCCAACAGGCGCGCCAGCAAAAAAAAATAGTCTTAGTGGATCCTAAAAGCCTAGATTTTAGCATATATGCGGGTGCAAATATATTAACCCCTAATTTTAAAGAGTTTGAGCAGGTCGTCGGCGTATCCACAACAGAGGCAGAGATTGAGCAAAAAGCATTGGGGCTTATTCAAGCGCATGCCTTGGATGCCCTGTTGGTCACACGTGGCGCGCAGGGGATGAGCTTATTTCAAATGGGCAGGGCTCCAGTACATATCCCCACCTGTGCGCGTGAAGTGTATGATGTGTCAGGAGCGGGGGATACCGTTATTGCAGTGCTGGGAATGGCTTTGAGCGGGGGCTATCCATTGGAGACTGCCGTCAACTTAGCCAATTCTGCCGCAGGTGTAGTGGTAGGAAAAATGGGTACCGCCACGTTAAATCAAGCAGAGTTGCATCAAGCGGTCTCAGAAAATAACCGTAATATGCCAGAAGGCGTATTAGATGAAGCAACCGTAAAGCGCTATGTCAAAGATGCGCAACATAAAGGTGAGGTAGTGGTGATGACTAATGGCTGCTTTGATATTCTGCATGCAGGGCATGTGGATTATCTGACTGAGGCCAAAAAAATGGGGGATCGACTGGTCATCGCCGTCAATACTGATGAATCTGTTGCTCAGTTAAAAGGCCCGCATCGCCCCATTAATCATATCGCTGACCGTATGAAAATTTTAGCGGCACTTGATGTGGTCGACTGGGTCCTACCTTTTACAGAAGAAACGCCAGAACGTTTAATCTCGGATATTTTGCCGGATATTTTAGTCAAAGGTGCCGATTATGCAGTCGATCAAATTGCTGGAAGCAAGGCTGTATTAAAGAATGGCGGTCAAGTCAAAACCATTACCCTTACCC
>CAXNIG010000065.1:0-5144 GCA_964202445.1 Pseudomonadota bacterium | reverse complement strand
TGGTATTTTGTCCACCGGTTTCGGCGATAAAAGGTACAATCGGGCCTTTCTTTTCCGCTAAACGCTGATTAATAAAGCGTGCAGTATCTGTTGAGCCGGTAAAAATGACGCCAGCAATGCGGGGATCACTGACTAATTGGGTGCCGATGATGCGACCATTTCCGGGTAATAATTGGACGATTGCTCGTGGTACACCTGCTTGATGTAGAAGTTCTATAGCAAAAGTGGCAATCAAGGGCGTTTGCTTGGAAGGTTTGGCAATCACAGCATTGCCTGCTGCAAGCGCCGCAGTCACTTCACCCAGGAAAATGGCAAGTGGGAAATTCCAGGGGCTGATGCAAACAAATACGCCGCGGCCATGCATTTCTAGGCGGTTATTTTCACCCGTGATGCCAGTTAGTTCGGTGGGTGTGCCAAAAAAGGTTTCGGCCTGCTCGGCATAATAGCGACAAAAATCGACAGCTTCACGGATTTCACTGATGGCGTTGGGAATGCTTTTGCCTGCTTCGCGAATCGCCATGGCCATAAACTGAATCATATTGCTTTCGAGTAAATCAGCCATACGTTTTAAGATTGCAGCGCGTTCAGAGACAGGTTTGCTACTCCATTTAGGAAATGCTTTTAGCGCTGCAGTCAGAGCATGTTCGACATCTTTTTCAGTGGCTTCAATGACATGGCCAACTACTTCATCCTTTTGGGCTGGGTTGTAGTGCGTTATTTTTTGGCTGGAGAATTCAATTTTATCTGCCAGCATTGGCACAGCTAGCCATTGTTGTTGGGAAGCTTCGTGTAGTTCATTGATAACCTGCGTGAGCGTAGCGGGATGACTGAGATCAAGGCCTTTTGAGTTCATACGTTTTTCACCATAGATGTTAGAGGGAAGAGGAATGTTGGGATGGGGCAGATAAGCCATTTTTTCAGCTAATTCTAATGGGCTTTCAACGAGGTCTGCAATTGGAATGGCCGGATTTAAAATTTGGTTGACAAAAGAAGAGTTGGCGCCGTTTTCTAGCAGGCGACGTACAAGATAAGCCAGTAAGTTTTCGTGGCTGCCCACGGGTGCATAGACACGACAAGGGAGTGCAATTTCACTGGCAGAGTCTACGATTTGATTGTAAAGCGTGTCTCCCATCCCATGTAAGCATTGAAATTCATAATCGCGATATTTGTTTTTAGTCTGGCTCATCGTAAAGATTGTAGAGACAGAATGTGCGTTGTGAGTGGCAAACATGGGGTAGATAAATTCGGCATAATCTAACATCTTCTGTGCGCAGGCTAAATAAGAGATATCGGTATAAGCCTTGCGTGTAAATACGGGATAATCACTCTGGCCTTGCTCTTGGGCCATTTTGATTTCGGTATCCCAATAAGCGCCTTTGACCAGGCGAACCATGAGGCGGTGTTTTGATTGTTGCGCCAGATCTTTTAAAAAATCCAGAGTATAAAAAGTACGTTTTTGATATGCTTGAATCGCTAATCCTAAGCCATCCCAGCCCGCTAGCTCTGGTTCAAAAGCTAGTTTTTGGATAATTTCTAAAGAAGGAATGAGGCGATCAGACTCTTCCGCATCAATAGTGAGGGCGATTTGATATTCTTTTGCTAACATGCACAGTGTTTTGACGCGCGGATAAAGCTCGTCAAAAACACGTTGCATATTATTATACTCATAGCGACAATGTAACGCAGAAAGTTTAATTGAAATATTGGCGCGTTCATATAACGACTTGTGGGGATGGGCTTTGCCAATGGACTCGATGGATTCACGGTATTTTTGCAAATAAAATAAAGCATCGCTTTCAGTGCGTGCAGCCTCGCCTAACATATCATATGAATAACGGTAGCCCTGTTCTTCTGATTTAAGTGCGCGGGCCTGTGCATCTTGAATATTCTCGCCCATAACAAAGTGATTGCCTAAAACACGCATGGCATATTGAGTGACCTTGCGAACGGTCGCCGTGCTGCTTCTACTGATAAAATCATGAATGGCGCCTTTGAGCTTGCAAGGGCTGAGATCATTCTGGGGTAAAATTTTGCGAGTGAGAACTAGCCCATAAGTCAGGGCATTAACAAATAAAGAGTCGCTATGACCCAGATGCTTGCTCCAATTTCCTGGTTTAAGTTTGTCGCGAATCAGGCGGTCCACGGTTAAGGTATCGGGGATGCGTAATAGAGCCTCTGCCATGCACATCAAGGCAATGCCCTCTTGATTAGACAGGTCATATTCTGCCATAAAGGCATTCAGGCCTCCTTTTTTCAGGCGGCGATTGCGAATTTCACTGACTAATTTTTTAGCGCGTGTATCAATTTCAGTTTGTTCCTGGGCAGTGAGTTGAATATATTCGGCCAATTTTTTGACAGTTGCTGTTTCATTTGCACGGTAGTATTGATCTACATCCTGTAAGCAAGTCGGCATGTTCATAGAGCCTTATTCATATTCATGGGGTTTATTATAGTATAGATTGACACTAAAATGAATTCCAGTAAACTGTGCAACGGGTCAAAGCCCCAAATAATTATTAGATTATATAAGGAGTGAGGTATGTCTGTATTAGTAGGGCGCGCTGCCCCTGAAATGAAAGCCAATGCCGTATTAAAAGACGGTAGTTTTGTAAGTGATTACACATTACCTAAAGGAAAATATGTGGTTGTTGTGTTTTATCCGCTTGATTTCACTTTTGTTTGTCCATCAGAGTTGATTGCATTAGATCATCGCTGTGAGTTATTGCATCAAAAAGGCGTAGAGGTGGTAACGGTGTCAGTCGACTCCCATTTTACGCATAACGCCTGGCGCAAAACGCCGATTAAAGAGGGTGGGATTGGTCCTGTAAAATATACCATGGTGGCGGATATCAATCATAAAATTATGCAGGCGTATGGAGTGGAGCATCCTGAAGCGGGCGTGGCGTTTCGTGCAACCTTCTTAATTGATAAAACCGGTGTGGTGCGGCATCAAGTCGTCAATGATTTGCCTTTGGGGCGTGATATGGATGAGCTGATTCGGATGGTGGATGCGTTACAATTCTTTGATACACATGGCGAAGTTTGTCCTGCGGGCTGGCAAAAAGGTCATGCTGGTATGAAAGCAGATACAAAAGGTGTGGCAGAATATTTGGCGCAACACGCTGATAAGCTTTAATTTTTTAATATCTGAAAAATGGAGTGGCTTAAAAAACCACTCTTTTGTTACAAATAAATTCACCAGGGGGCTTGCATTGATTAAAATAAGTGAATACAATGACCCCAACCGTGAGCACTAAGTTTTGGTGTTGAGGGTGCGGTTGAGCAAAGTCGTGAGGCATTTGCAAAGACTAGAGAGTTTGTTTAACAAGCTGCTTGCAATGTTCAAAAAAATATTGTAAGCTCGAAAACAAGGCTTAGGTGGCCCGAAAAGATTTACTATAAACCAAGGAGAAACTGAATGAAATTAAAAGCAATCGCAATTGCACTGAGTATGGCAACCGTGAGCTTCGCTCATGCTGACATGAATTCTCAGTTAAGCAGCTTGCAAGCGCAAGTTAACCAATTACAATCACAAGTTAGCTCAATGGGCAGCTCAAGCGGCAGCTCAATGATGTCTGGCGTGGTTGGGTTGAACTCAGCACTCAGCATGCAAATGATGGGTAACCAAGCTGGCGTGGGCAAAGAATTGAATCTCTTGACCGCTCGTCAAAATGGCATGAATCAAATGCTAACCTTAGGTGGATATGCTCAAGGTGATTTTGTATATGATCATGCTAGCCCAGCAGGAAATTTTATCAATCCACAGATTGAAGCAACAAATACTTCTTCAAGTGGTACCGCAATTGTTTTGACTGATGCATCCTTGTCAACAACCATTGCAATGGGTTCATGGGTAACGGGTTATATGCAATTGGGTCAAAGCGCAATTGGCGGATCTCTGTCCACAAGCTTTGGCGTTCAAGATGCTTATTTAGTGTTTGGTAACTTAGCTCAATTGCCTGTTTATGGTTTTGCTGGTAATAAAGATATCGACTTTGGTAGCTTCCAAACAACCGATATCTATAACCAACCTTTGACACGTACATTGTTTGCAGCGCACGGTAACACCGCTGGTGTGGGTGTGAATGCATACGGTTTTAATGGTGTGGTCAGTGCAATGAATGGTGGTTCTGAAAGTACAACCCCCGTATCCGTTGGCAGCAACTACCAGTACGATAATTTGGCAACAGACTCTAGTGGCAACATCAACAACTTTGCAGTGAATCTGAGCTATGGTATGACCACTGCTGGGATTTCATGGAATATAGGTGCAGGCTATTTGGCAGGTTCATCTTACCTTTCCAACACAACCAGTGGAAGCCATCCTAATGGTGAGACCAATGGCGCATGGGATCTGAATGCGAAAGTCTCTGCTTATGGATTTGATCTGTTAGGTGAATACGTGACAACTGTTTCTGATACTGCTATTTCTAGCGCTTTTGGTTCAGCTCAACGTGCTTCAGCGTGGGATGTCGGTGCAGATTATAACTTCCCAGTTATGGGCTATAACACAACCGTTAATGCTGATTACAGTGGTGCGAGCTTAGGTTCAGGCAACAATGCTAAAGGTAATCAATACGTAATTGGTTATGGCGTAGAAGCTGTTAAAAATGTGAAAGTAGGTGTAGAGTACGCTTATACAACAGGTGTTGCTAACTACTTCGGCTCAGGTGCTGCAGGTGTTCTTCCTGCTGGCGCGACTGTTACTACAGCTGCTGGTTCCAGCACTGTTAAAAATAGTACTGTTGCTTTGGATGTTACTGCTGCATTCTAATCGTTTCTTCAAGATTAGTTTAAAGCATAAAATGCCACCTTCGGGTGGCATTTTTTTTATGAGGGTGGTATAATGCTGCCTGATGCGAGAGTGGCGAAATTGGTAGACGCACTGGATTTAGGTTCCAGCGGGGCAACCCGTGAGAGTTCGAGTCTCTCCTTTCGCACCATTATTTTCTGGAAAAGTTTTTAATACTCATGATCGCGAGTTACGCAGGCGTATTCGCCGAGTATGTCTGAGCAGGCATGGGTATTAAAAACTTTTCCAGAAAATAATGGAAAAGCTATTGACCTTTATAAATGATCTAGGTATGATTGGCAGACCGATTTTGGAGGGATTCCCGAGTGGTTAAAGGGAGCAGACTGTAAAT
>CAXNIG010000064.1:0-5156 GCA_964202445.1 Pseudomonadota bacterium | reverse complement strand
CAATATCCAGAGCTGCAGCAAAATCCACTCGAGCGTTTAGAAAAGCTAGAGCAATTGCGAGTATTGTGGCACGGCTATAAAATTCATGTCGATATTGCTCCAGAGAATAATCCTCCAGGTGTCGATACAGCTTCCAGTTTGCAGGAAGTAAAAACTTTGATTGAAGGACGAGTATAGCGAAGGCATTATAAGTTGTGCAATGCTGCTTTAATCAAGTCATAACTAAAGCCACGCTGCAGTAGTTTTCTAGTAATGCGGGCGACCTCAGCCTGATTTTTCAGATCTAGGGGTAGGAATTTTTTTTGAATGAGCTGAGAGAGAAGGTCCAGTTCGCTTGCAGTATCTGGAATGGCTGCAAAGGCAGACTGGATTGCATCTTGTTTCAGTCCATGAATTTGCATTAGCTCTTGAGCTATTCTCAGGCGACCATAGCCTTGTGATAGGCGATGGCGGATGCGGCTTTCGAGGAAGCGCGCATTGCTGAGATAGTTTTCTTCTTGTAGTGCGATCAGGACTGGTGTGATTGAGTCTGGATCGGCAAAATGTTGTTTCAGTTTGGTCTCAAGCTCCTTCACACTATGCTCGCGTCTTGCAAGATACTGAATGGCTTTGGTTTTAATAGCGTTCATGTTTTAGTTCTCCATAGCGTGTTGTCAGTGTTCTAGTATCAAAGAGCCAATCGTTTGATAGCCTTCCGTTAAAAGATCATCAGGCGTAGGTAATGCACCACGAGGCTAATTTTGATTGCTGAAGGGCAAGGTTAAATTGAGGAATTTTTTGGCCATGCCCGCATCGGGAGGCAGGGGCAAGGGTGAGGATTTTTTGACTGCTAAAACAGCTTGGCGGTCAAATGTGAGGTTGCCACTGGATTGACTGACGGAAACGCTTAAAACATTCCCTTGTTTGTCTAAGTGAATTTTAAGAGTGGTGGTGAGCGGGGTGTTGGGAAACTGATTAATCCAATTTGCGCGAATACTTTGCTGGATTAAGCCCATATATTTTTGTTCTAAAGTCAGGTCTTTCGCTGCTTGTGCTGCGCTGGCTGCTTCTTTTTGGCTGCTGTTGACGGCCTGAGATAAATTGGATAAGCCGAGCGCTTTTAATTTTTGAATTGCTTGCTGTTGTTGAATGCTTGATTGGGCTGATTTTTGCTGAACGACTTTTTGCTTCTGAATTTGAATGGCATTTTTGTCCTGTGCAACTTGCTCCGGTGTGGGCTTAGGCGTGGGTGGGGTCGGCGTTGGATTGGGTTTTGGATTAGGCTTGTTAGTGGGGTTTTTTACAGGAGGCGTGGGTGGGCTGGGCGCAGGTGGAATAGCGGAAATGACCTTTGAGTTGCTGGGCTGTGGCAAAATCAAAACTGCATTGACGATTTGGACTTGCTGTGGAGATTGGGCCGCAGTGCCAAAATTAAATATCTTCGGGTTGCTGTATCCTAAAATAATGGCAATAAGCAGAATGGCGAGATGGAGCCCAAAAGAGTACCAATAAGGCTGCTTCTCTTTATTCATGGGCTTTTGCTATTATTGGGGTTGTCGGTCATGAGGCCGATGCTCGCAGCCCCAGCCTGTTGTAAAAGCGCCATGGCGGTGACCACATCGCCATAGCCAACGCTTTGATCGGCGCGGACATAAATTTTACGGTCAGGATTAGCCGTGAGTGCAGTGCTAATTTCGGTTTGCATGTCACCCGCACTAATAGGCTGTGTCGGTGTGGCTGAAATATTCGAAAAATAATTGTTGGATGCATCTACTGAAATAATAATGGGCGGAACATTTTGGTCCGGTAGTGCTTTGGCCGTAGCTTTGGGTAAGTCAACCTTGACTCCCTGGGATAAAAGCGGGGTGGTGATCATAAAAATAATCAGCAAAACCAACATGACGTCGATATAGGGGACCACGTTTATTTCAGAAATTTGTCTTTTGCGATGGCGGAGTTTTTTCATGAGCGTTTGGCCGATCCAAGTTGGCGGGAGAGGAGATTGACAAACTCATCAGAGAAGTTTTCATACTCGCTGAGTTCGCTTTCAATCAAAGATAAAAAACGGTTGTAAGCCACCACTGCAGGAATCGCGGCAAATAAGCCCATCGCCGTAGCAATGAGCGCTTCTGCAATGCCTGGTGCAACCATTGAGAGAGTGGCTTGTTGGACGCCACCTAAAGCAATAAAAGCGCTCATGATGCCCCAGACCGTGCCGAATAAACCAACATAAGGGCTGACCGAGCCAATTGTAGCTAGAACCGTTAAATTTTCTTCTAGGCGTGCTGCTTCACGGCTGAAGCCCACGCGAAGTGCGCGCTCGATGTTTTCAACAATGACAGCAGGGTCGGTATGGGTATCTTGCATTTTAGCAAATGCTTTGAAGCCCGCTTGAAATAAAGCAGCAGAGCCTTCTGTATTGGCAGGGAGTGATTTAAATAGCTGGGCAGGATCACTACCAGACCAAAATTTTTTGATAAAGACGGCAGAACTTTGCTTGGCACTTTTGAGCAGCTTTATTTTTTTAAAAATCAGCCCCCAAGAGACAATCGATGCAGCAAGGAGGAGCAGCATGACGAATTTGACTACTAAGCTCGCACTAAAGATTAAGCTAAAAATTGAGACTCCACTGCCACCCATTATAGATCCTTATCATGATTAATAGCTCATTCTAACCCGACTCATGATAGAAAACCAATAGTTGTAGTCAATCGGATGTAAGCGTGGCCTTGGCAAAAGACAGGCCAAGCGTTGTTGGGCTACCTTCTTTTAGGCTAAAGTCTAGTTTTTTTTCAGAGACTAATACGACGGTTGAACCGAAATCAAAGTAGCCTAATTCGTCGCCGACTTGCAGGGGAATGGATAGGCCGGATCCTTGTGGAAATGCGGTTTTTATGCCGGAGACCATGAGTGCGCCCACCATGACAAAAGCGAGTTTTCCTTGAGGGGAGTCGATGTAAAAAATCATGCGTGCATTTTTGGCAAAGAGTTGATCTATGCCGTCGGCAGTGGCTAAATTGACTGAAAATAGTTTGCCAGGAATGCTGCGAATTTCGGTAATGATGCCGGCAATTGGCGAATGGACACGATGATAATTGTGAGGTGCAAGATAGAGGGTGGCAAAGCTGCCGTTTTGTAATAAAGGAGACCAGGCATGATGTGCCAAGAGAGCCTCTACACTGTAAGTTCTGCCTTTGGCTTGAATGAGCTGTCCTGCATTGGTATGTCCGGCTTGGCTTAAAACTCCTTCAGCGGGCGCACCCCAGGAGGGTGGATTAGGGAAGTATTGAGCTGGAGCCTGGTCGAGCTCACGCGTGAAAAAAGCATTAAAGCTGGGATAGCTGAAAGGATCTTTGTTTTTAGCAGCCTGCATATCAATGACATAATGCTTGAGAGCCATACGAATTAAAGTGTTTTTGATCCAGCGAATTTTGCAATTGGCAAAGCGTCCGCCGAGGCGGGAGAGCAATTGTTTGGGGAGTAAATGCTGCAGAGTAATAAACATTGTCAAAAGTGAACCTCTCGATTTAAAATAACGATTATACAGGCCTTAGTCTAGATAACTCAAATGAATCAATCCGGTAGAGCAGTGTGTGCGGAAATGCTGAGTCGTCTAGGCTATGCCAAGCATTGCCCAATTATTACGGTTGCAGGGACTAATGGTAAAGGGTCCAGTTGTCATTTATTGGCGGACTATTGGCGGCGACGTGGTAAAAAAGTGGGTCTGTTTACCTCTCCCCATTTAATGCGCTTTAATGAACGGATCCAAATCAATCAGCAAATGGCTGGCGATGCAGAAATTGCAGCCGCGTTTCAGGACATTAAAAACGTACAGGGTGACTTAGAGTTAGGCTATTTTCATCAGGTTTTTTTGGCCGCAATGCTGATTTTTCAAGATGCACAGGTGGACTTATTAGTTTTGGAGGTGGGCATTGGCGGCCGCCTGGATGCAGTCAATAGTGTGGATGCAGATTATGTGCTGATTACCAGTATTGCTCTCGATCATACAGAGATTCTGGGTGAAGATCGTGAGGCGATTGGTTTTGAAAAAGCAGGAATTTTGCGTGCTGGTCAAATCGCTGTGTGCGGAGATCCAGACGCGCCATTCAGTGTATTAAATACAGCTGCAAAACTAGGCTTAAATATTTGGCTGGCTGGTCGTGATTTTAGTTTAGAAGATTTGGCGGGCTATCCTCGGGGATTTATTCCGCGTCAAAATGCCCTGGCTGTTTGGGCTTTGCTGCAGAGCATGGACTCAGAATTTGATGCGGGTATTTTTGCGCAGGCTTTAGGAGCCTTGCATGTTCCGGGGAGGATGCAAGTGCTTGCGCTGAATCCGCAAATTTTGATTGATGTGGCGCATAATCCTCACGCAGCCAATTATCTGGCTGATTATTTGAAGTCGCATCCTGTTTCCGGGCAGACCTATGCTATTTTTTCGGCCTTGCAAGATAAAGATCTGGTGCAGATTTGCCGCCCTTTATTATCCGAAGTAGCGCATTGGTTTTTGATTCCCCTTGAACATGAGCGCGCGGCGGGCATACAGGCGCTACAAGCGGCCTTACCAAAGAATTATTCTAGTTGCTTTGAGTCTATGCCTGTGCTTTATCAGGGTGTGATGAACAAGCTCATGCCAGAAGATCGCGTTGTTGTGTTTGGATCGTTTATGCTTGTGAGTTTGTTTTTAGAGTGTCATAATCAATCTATCAAAATATCAAATTGTTAAGGGGTTGTATGTTGCACTCATTTAATTTGCTCGATTGGGCTGTGTTTATGGTGATGTTGGTATCCATACTGATTGGATTTTTCTGGGGTCTATTTCGTACACTCGTTTCCGCCTTGATTTGGGGATTATCTTTTTTTGTTTCGATGCTTGCAGGGCCTTCTTTATCGAGTATCTTTGGTAACTATGTAGGGAATGGCAGTTTACAGTTGTGGTTGACCTATGGGGTGGTTTTTGTGGCAACAATTATTATCAGTGCCATTGCAAAAATTATCTTGCGCTTTATGTTGACGCCGAATCAAATTGGGCTGTTCGATCGCATGGGGGGTGCGGTATTTGGTTTCGTGCGTGGGGTGCTTATTGTGAGCGTGTTTTTGTGGTTTTTGGTTTTAAGTGGGCTTGGGAATGGTCAAGGGGGGATGTATCAAACCTCGGTTTTAGCAAGTTGGTTTCA
>CAXNIG010000063.1:0-5321 GCA_964202445.1 Pseudomonadota bacterium | reverse complement strand
TCTTTGCTCACACAATTGACACAATTGCTTCACGAGATAGAAAGTGAAGATGCCATGGAGCGGGCATAAATATAAAAACAGCGGCGATAAAGACGGGAATTCAAACGGTTGTTGGCGGTGTTTAGGATGTTGGCTCATATTGCAACTTCATCCCATTCCAGGCAATTTTACGGCTAAAGCGACTTTTCAAGCGTACTCGTCCATGGGCGGGAACTTGAGTACTTTTCCCTTGATTATATTCCTGTTCTGCGGTTTCAGGCTGCCATTTCACTTTTAATTTATCCAGGGCTTCGCGGGCAATAACGGTAAACGCGCCATCTAAAACAGGATTGTCTGAAATCAATGAGCAGCGCATTTTAGCGTAGACCCCTTTGCCGATTTTAGCCAAAGATTTTTGTTTGACAAGCGTATTCAATGCGCGACTGATTTGACGATAGTCAGCTAAATCATTGAGGTCTGAACGCAGAATCACTTTATCAGCCATGGCTTTGATGCGCCTTTCAACTTGATAGAGAATGCTGTCTGAAATATGTCTATTCAAAACGTAACTCCATTCCGCGGTAAGATAACTGGCGGTGAAAGCGCGGATTCATTTTGGTAGCGGTGAAAACAATGCGCCATCCAGTTTGGCATGTGCTCTGTTTTTTGCATCAGTGTGGCAAACTCATTTTCGGGCAGGCGATTTTTAATGGTTTCGATTGTGTCAGAAGTCACTTGTCCACGACCCAGATAAGAGAGGGCAACCACAACAGTTCCTGCAAGCGTGCCTGCTAGTTTTAATTTGCGAGGGCTAACATGTTTTAATTGCACACATCGTGATCCTATTTTTAAGATTCTGCTGGAGCCGCTGGTGTAATAAATTATTTGCATAGGAACCTGGGTGGTCAACTGGAGTTGCCGTGCTGCCTCGGCACCATGAATAGAAAAGGTTTCACCTGTCGATTGTGCAATCACTTCTACCACTTCCCAGCTTGAGGGAAGGGCCTCGCCTATTCCGGCTACTATTTTGGGCCTGACAAAGACGCCGCGAGCAACGCGATGCAAGTCTTCTTTTTTTACGAGGCGTGCCAAGACTTGTCGGATGTTCTCGGTTGAGCCTAGATGAGATAAAGCTTTTGCAGAGAATGGCTTTCCGAAAGGCATGGATTGCAAGTTTTGTATAATTTTTTTACTTTCAGTCATGATGGTGCTTCTTTATGTTTGTCTTAAATAATATCATAGTTTGTGACAAAGTTGTTTTCTGGCGTCTTTTCTTTGTAGCAGTCTTTCAGTTCTGCATAAAGGTTTTAAACCTGATTTTCATTCAATGTGGTTTGAATAAATGCGTATAGTTTTTTAAACCTGCCTACAATAATCATCTCTCTCGGGGAGATATCCCCTAAAAGCGGATTAGGCGTGCTAAACCAGAGTGTGGTTTTATGGATGTCATTGTTGAAAAATATGGCAACGAGATTGAGTGCAACGGCCCATTCCAAAAGACAATCCTTTAGTTCTTGTGACATTTTGTCATCATAGTGGATGGAAGAGATTGGAGTGTTGGTGGCGACAGCCAGCTCTTGTTTTGTAAACTTTAATAAGCCCAACACTTTTTGAGCGTCAGGAGCACCACTTTCCATAAACAAATGGCAGGGATCATTTTTTGAAATGTGATTCAGTAAGTTGGAGCGAGCTAAAATTAAAAATAGCTGGCCGCGAAATTCAAACTCTCCTACTTTTTCAATTCCTAGTTTTTGATGGGCGTGAATAGAGCGGAGGTTGTCCTTGGAGATTAAAGTCAGGAGTAAATCGAATTGGGGTGGCAGAGCATTCAATAGGGTTTCAAGCAGTGGTGCCAGAATGCCTTGCCCACGGTGAGCTTGATCAATACAAACGGGGCCGTAAATAAAAGAATGGTAATCTGTCAGTGGCTTTCCTTGATAGGAAAGCATTGAGAGTTGCTGAATCATCGCCTCTACTAAGGGGATGCTTTTATTGTATTCAATTGAACTGGCGCACGCGTAGGCGCAGACGTGATTCGAGTCGGAACAAACGACTACGCATAGATCCTGATCTATTGCTTGAAACTGCTCAACAGATAAAGATGCGGAGAGGAAGCCATTTACTCGATCTTCTGGGCTGAGTTGAGTTGCCAGATTTTGGTTTTGTAAATTGACCATTTGTGCAAAGTCAGTGGGAAGCGGGCGTCTAAATTGCATTGAGAGTCTTCTTTTCAAAATTGATTCTGCCAGTTTATCCTGATCAAAAATTAATGTAAACTACATAAAAGATCAGGATATTCACAAAGAGTGAAGGGGGAGAAAAAACATGGCCGATATTTGGGATGCAAAAACCTATGCAAAATTTTTGGATCTACGCACCAAGCCCGCACGGGATCTACTCTTCGCAATTCCAGATTCGCTTGAGCCAAAAGAAGTCTGCGATTTGGGTTGTGGCCCAGGCAATAGCACCATCTTATTGAAAGAACGCTGGCCCCATGCCAGAGTGGTGGGGTTAGACTCTTCTCGAGACATGCTTGCTGAAGCAGCGAAACATTACCCTCAATTGGAATTCAGAGAAGGGGATCTTGCGCAATTTAATCCCGCCCAGAAAATGGATTGTATTTTTGCCAATGCTGCGCTTCAGTGGGTGGGCCAGCATGATGTTCTCCTGCCAAAATTATTGAGCCATCTCAATCCTGGCGGTGTTTTAGCCGTTCAGATTCCCAATAATTTCCATTGCTCTTCTCATCAAGTGACGGTTGACCTACTAGAGCGTCATACTAAATGGCGTCCGTTATTGCAAAGCTTGCGTTATGGCCGTCTGGACAGGCCTTTTTATGACGTCGCCTGGTATTATGATGTGCTGACGGAGGCAAAGGCCACGCATATCCAAATCTGGGAAACAGAATACATTCAAGAGGTGGGAGATCATCAGGGTATTTTTAACTGGGTGCAGGGGACAGGTTTACGCCCTATTTTAACCCAAATGAATGAGACTGATCAGCAGGAATTTGAGAAAGCCTATGTGGAGGCGGTCATGACTGCCTATCCTACGCAAAAAAATGGAAAAGTCTTATTGCCGTTTAGGCGTTTGTTTATGATTGCGATGAAGGGGTAAAGTATGATCGGTCAAGATCATTTAATTTCATTGGCTGATGGTGTAAAAATCTCAGTCAGTCTTAAATGCGAAGGTCTACCCTTGATTTGGGCGCATGGCCTGTTTATGAGTCGCAATCTAGATAACCAAATGCAAATAATCCCCTGGGATCAACTGAGCCGTACTTGCCAACTGATTCGCTATGACGCGCGAGGGCACGGCCAATCAGCTGCAACCCTTGATCCACAAAATTATGTCTGGAAAAATTTAGCAGAAGATATGCTGGCGATTGCTGATCATTTAAAGATAGATCGATTTATTGCCGGGGGCTCGTCTATGGGGACAGGCACTTCGATTTGGGCAGCAGTAAAATATCCTGACAGAGTGAAGGGCTTGGTCTTGAATGTGCCGCCGACTGCCTGGGAAACAAGGGTGAAAAGGTCTGTACAAATTTTAAAAGAGCTAGAATTGATTGAGCAGGAAGGCTTAGAGCGCTTTATTGAGCTGCGTAAAGCAATGCCTGTTCCCGATTTCTTTAAGAATGAACCGGAATTACTGCACTTGGGATTAGATCAATTTTATTCGCGAGATTTTAAAGTAACCTGCGCGATCCAAAAGGGAGCAGCGCTTTCAGATTTACCAGCGAGGGAAGAGATTGCTACTTTAAAAGTGCCGACGCTAATTTTGGCTAATACAGGGGACCCTTATCATCCTTTATCTACGGCAAATGAGTTGCACCATCTCATCACCCATTCCAGATTGATTGTTTCAGAAAGTTTAAATCAGGCGCGAGAAGATGGATTGCAAGTCCTCGACTTTGTTAAACAAGTCCAAATTTTGTAAAAATTAACCTATTGTCAGGAGAAGAAAATGTCCGTTTATTCATCCAATGATCAAATCGATTTTGGTAAAACAGCCCAGGATTACAGCCAGCATCGCCAAGGGTTTCCTGCAGAATTTTTTAAGCGCCTGAAAGGCTTTGGCATCGGCCAGTCGAACCAAACTATTTTAGATCTGGGTACTGGAACAGGTACTGTAGCGCGAGGCTTGGCATTAGAGGGCGCAGCAGTCACCGCTTTAGATCCTTCGATGAATTTGATCATGCAGGCTAAAGAAAGAGATCAAGAGGCAGGAGTTCAGATTCAGTATGTCAACGCAAAGGCAGAAACAACAGGTCTTCCAGATCACTCTTTTGATATCATTACGGCAGGGCAGTGTTGGCATTGGTTTGATGAAGCATTGGCGATGCAGGAAATTAAGCGCCTGCTAAAACCCAATGGCCGTTTGGTGATTGCGCATTATGATTGGTTGTCTTTGCCAGGAAGCGTACCGGCGCTTTCTGAAACCGTGATGCAGCGTTATGCTCCAGATATGCGGCCTGGATTTTCAACCGGTTTTTATCCCGAACGGGCGCTTGCCATGCAGCGGGAGGGTTTTCAGCATATTGAGACCTTTAGTTTTGATCATGCTGACTTTTATAGTCATGAAGCTTGGCGCGGAAGAATTCGGGCCTCCAATTGGATTGGTGCGCGCTTATCTCCTGAAGAAGTGGAGCGTTTTGACCTTGAACATGAACAAGGTCTGCAAGAGCATTTTCCTCAGGAGCCTCTCAAAATTTGGCATCGGTGTTTTGTGGCGATAGGGGAACTTAAACCATGATGACATTTTTTGTGTTTTTGCAATTTTTATTGCTCTTTTTTATGCTGTTTCACGATTGGCTTCCTATTTCTCCCTTCAATAATACAGCAGCCTTAAAAAAGGTGGATGGCAATTGGGGGCGCTTAAAAGGTTCTATCATCAATGGCGCCACCGTGCTGATCCCGCTATGGTTAACGTTAGAGTATCTGCATTCCAGCATGCCGCTGTCTACCTTAATTACGATTGTTTGCTTCTATTTAGGGATCAGTATTGGAACCATTTGCAGTTGGTGGATTCCTTATTTCTTTGGAAGTTCAAAGCAGCATAAGGAAAGATTTCAAAAATTTAAACACACTCACCACTTTTTGCCGGAGCGAGGTGATCATGTTATTCCGAATACCTTGCATGTTTTATTGCATCTGCAGGTTTGGGCTTGTTTATTGATTTCAGTTTATTTTTTGTTTTCTAGTTTCATGCCGCAGTAATAACAAAAGGCTAAAGCAATAACGCCCAAGGCACCACAGCCATACCAGAGGATATCCCCGTGGAGATACCCATAAACAGTACTGCCGCCAATCGGACCAAGCATCAATGCAAATGTATAGACC
>CAXNIG010000062.1:0-5329 GCA_964202445.1 Pseudomonadota bacterium | reverse complement strand
AATGCCACAAACATCAGAAGTTAAGTTAGCACATTGCTCATTTGTCAAAGCCAAAGCCTGAGTCAGCCTGTCTTGATAGTCAGCACCTCGCTCTGAAAGCGGAACATCATAGAGATTGAAAACACGAAGAAGATGCTCGAAGCTTAAATTAATACGCTGTTCAGTTGTCAGATCCAAAGCCTGAGCGAGCCTGCCTTTATAGCCAGCATCTCGCTCTGCAATGGGAATATCCAGATGGAAAACCCTACGAACAACCTCAGAGGATAAATTAAGCCACTGCACAAGTGTCAGAGCCAAAGCCTGAGCCAGCCTGTCTTGATAGTCAGCATCTCGCCCTGCAATGGGAATATCCAGCTGGAAACCGTCAAGAACACGAGCATTACCTACATAATAACGCTGATCAGACGTCAGAGCCAAAGCCTGAGTAAATCTGGCTTGATAGCCAGCATCTCGCTCTGCAATAGGAACATTCAGCTGGAAAACCCTACGAACAACCTCAGATTTTAAATTAGCAAGCTGATTAGGTGTTAGAGCCAAAGCCTGAGCAAGCCTGGCTTGATAGCCAGCATCTTCCTCTACAATGGGAAGATTAAGACCGAAAATTAGATTAATAATACCAAAGGCTTCAACACCAAAAAACGGAGCAGAGCTCAAATCTATTAAATTATTTTTTAACATTTCACACTTTTTTTAAATTGTAATTATGTCATTATAATACATATTTATTAATAAGTAAAAAGCTAAAATTTACATCCATTCAGCTTGGAAAACTCCAAAAGCTTTGTAATTTAGCAAGGTCGGTTTCTTCATGAATCACCGCTTGCCCAATGTCATCTAATAAAATTAAGCGCATTGCAGTAGCACTTTTCTTTTTATCATGTTGCATCAGTTCAAACAAACGCTGCGGATCATAATCAGCTGGAATTTCTATTGGTAAACTCCAGGCTTGATAGAGTTTTTTTAAACGCTGCATCAAATCGGTCTGCCCACGCCACTTTAAAGCACAGAGCATACCTAATGCCACGGCTTCGCCATGCTTAAAATCTTTATAATGGCTATATGCCTCGATAGCATGACCAAAGGTATGTCCAAAATTGAGTAGCATTCTCAAGTCTGTTTCTTTTTCATCTAACGCCACAATACGCGCTTTAATCTCGCACGAGCGCTGGATCATCTGCATCACTACATTCGGATTACGCTGTGCAATATCAAGCTGATGCGCACATAGCCAATCAAAGAAAGATTGATCTTGAATCAAGGCATGCTTAATGACCTCCGCCAATCCTGCGTGATATTCACGTTCTGGCAGAGTATTGAGCACCTGCATATCCATGACCACCGCATCAGGCTGATGGAATGCGCCCACATTATTTTTTGCCTGCCCTACATTCACCGCCGTCTTGCCACCTATTGACGAATCAACCATGGCCAGCAAACTCGTCGGCACCTGAATAAAAGCAATGCCTCGCTGATACACTGCGGCCGCAAAACCGACAATATCGCCCACCACACCTCCGCCCAACGCAATTAAAACACTCTGCCGCGAAAAATGCTGCGCCGTTAAGTGCTCAAGGATGACCGTCAATGTATTAATATTTTTGTACTGCTCGCCATCAGGTAGCAATAAACATTGCTCTGGCAAGCCCTGCAAGGTAATCGATAAGGCCTCGGCATAGGCAGATAAAGTTTGATTAGAAATAATTAAAAAGGGCCGACCTCTTAAAATTTCTTTGAACAATGCTGCATTCGACAACAGATTTTCCGCCAAATACAAGGGATAAGCACGCTCACCCAAGGGGACGGAAAGGGTAATCATCCCTCACCCTCTTGCAGTAACTTCACAATATCTGCTGCAACAGTGCGGACACCACGCTCATCGGTTTCAATCACATAATCGGCAATCTCATGAAAATAATGCGCACTTTCTTCACGTAATTTTTCGAACACTTCACGCTTATTATCCACTTGCAACAAAGGCCTGCTTTTATCTTTCGCCGTGCGCTCCATTTGCTGGTCAACCGTCACCTTTAAATAAACCACAGTACCCCGCGCAGCCAAACGAATACGATTCAGCGGAGACGCAACCACCCCACCACCTGTCGCCAAAACGACACCATTCAACTCCGTTAAATCATGAATCACTTTTTCTTCACGCTGCCGAAACCCATCGGGGCCTTCTAGATCAAAAATCCAGGCAATATCAGCCCCGCAACGTGTTTCAATTTCTGCATCACTATCATAAAATTCCATTTTGAGCAGATCAGCTAAATGACGACCAATTGTACTTTTACCTGCACCCATTGGACCAATTAAATAAACATTCCGTGAACGTTTCATCTTAAAACCTATGTCCTTATTTTCTGTTTAACCTCGTTAGATTTATGCAAAAATCTCTTTCTAAAGCGCAGTCATTCTATCACAACGCCAGGCTTTACGCCATAAAAAAATTGGCACAAATTAAGTACACCATGATTTCAGCCTTACATAAGCACTTTCCCAACAACAACACAACAAAATATAATTGACTTATTAAAAAAGTTGCGATATAATTAAATTAATCTGTAATAGCACTTAAAAAAGCTTAACATAGGAGAAACATATGCCAGCACCTTACCATCATCCAGCACCCGAAGCACCTGCCGCCGCCCCCCCTGTTGCAGTCGACGTTCTTCGGCTTGACGACAATCGATTGGCTCTTTTTTTGATGTCAAACCCTGCGGCCGCTGATGCTGTTGCTAATAACCCAGCGCTTCTATTTTTTCCACATCCAGCCCCAGATGGTGCAGACCCTGCAAATGAATTAAATCAATAAAATCAAACCCCATACGCATCAAGCGCCTGGATCAACTCAGCGGCATTACCAGGCTCGAAGCCGGAATGGCCGCTGTCTGGCGTAATCACTAGCTTCGCTTCTGGCCAGGCTCGGTGTAGGCGCCAGGTTCCGATAAACGGACAGCACATATTATATTGGCCACTTACAATCACTGCTGGAATATGGTGAATTTTATCAATCGCTAACTTAAGCGTACCGGAACCGATAACAAATAGCCTTTATTCCGAATGGATTTAATCAAATTATTATTACTTTTATCACGCAACTTATTACGCAAACGCGAAATCTGCACATCGATCGCTCTGCTTTCCGGGTCATCAATATCCAATTTTAAAAACAGCGCAATTCGATCACGGGTTAGGACCTCTTGCTCATGCGCTAAAAACAATTCCAACAACAGACACTCATTTTTAGTTAAAAAGACCATTTTATCATTTAAGTTTTTGATACAATTATCGACAGGGTAATAAGTCCACTGGGCAAAACTAGCCTTCACATAACTCACCTTGCCTGGAATATTTTCAGCAACCGGACTCGCCGCTACAATAGGCCCTGCCGCACTCTCTGCAGGCAGGCCTTTATTTCGCTTTAAAATGGCCTGAATTCGAAATAATAGTACATGCGGGCTAAATGGTTTTTCTACATAATCATCCGCACCCGCCTCAAAACCAAGCACCATGTTCATTTCACCATGAACAGCTGTGAGCATGATAATCGGCACAGATGACTTTTGCCGAATTTTTTTGCACAGATCAATGCCATAAATATCAGGCAACATTAAATCAAGAACCACCAAATCAACTGCATTTTTTTCCAGCAAACTCAAGCCTTCTTCAGCATTTTTTGCTTCTAAAATTTCGAAATGATAACGCTGTAAAAAAATTCGGATTAATTGACGGATACCCGCTTCATCATCAATGATTAAGATCGTCTCGTTCGCCATCCGTTTTATTCATATTTTGGTAACTGATGTGTTATCATAATCACATTTAACACCATAAGTAAAGTATGGAAACCCTTGGCATTCTGATTGGCCGCTTTCAACCCTTTCATTTAGGGCATGATTCCTTGCTGCAAGAGGCCTTGCGTCATTGCGATAAAATCATGATCATCATAGGCTCAGCCCAGCGCGCACGCACGATTAAAAACCCCTGGACCTTCGACGAACGCTGTCAGATGATTCGCGCCACATACCCACATTTGAATTTACATTTTGCTGGAATTCCAGATTATTTTTATGATGAATTAGCCTGGACAAACGCAGTCCAGCATGCTGTAAATGAGGCCTTCCCCAAGGCTAATAAAATCCTCTTTGGCCATAGCAAAGATGAAACAAGTTATTATTTGCAAGCGTTTACCACCTGGACTGTGCACGAATGCCCAGATTTTTTAAATATTAATGCGACTGAAATCCGCCAGCATTTTTTTCTAACACAACAGATTTCAAAATCACTTTTACCAGAAGCTATCCAAGGTTATTTGCAGGATTTTTTAAACTCAGAGCATGATCTGCATTTGCGTCAAGAGATGAAATATATCACCGAATATCAACACAGCTGGAGTCAAACACCCTACCCTCCTATTTTTGCGACAGTCGATGCGCTGGTCATATGCGCCCATTCAATTTTACTGATTCAGCGCGGCCTACCCCCTGGCAAGGGCTTGCTTGCGCTTCCAGGCGGGTTTTTAGAAGCGCAGGAGTGGATTCAGACCGGCATCATTCGTGAACTAAAAGAAGAAACCCGCATTGCTCTTTCCGATGCTCAACTTAAACAAGCGCTTAAAACGATTGAAATCTATGATTATCCAGGACGCTCCAATATAGGCCGCATGATTACCCATGTCGGTCTATTTATCCTCGATAGCCCACCACCCCACACTCAAGCTGCGGATGATGCGCAGCATGTCTCTTGGCATCCCCTGCAAAATTTAGAACAGATTCAAGATCAGTTTCATGATGATCACTACCTCATTATTCGGCATCTGCTTGCCCAACAAGGTCTGTTAAAATGGGTATAAAAAAAATCCTAGGCATTGACTTTGGCCTTTATAAAACAGGACTTGCTCTGGGTCAAACCCTCACTAAAACAGCCTCACCCATCGGCATTCTTAAAATGCGCCAAGGCAAAATAGAGGCCCATGCTTTCAAAAAAATTCTCCAAGACTGGCGCCCAGAGGCGATTGTAATTGGCATTCCGCTTAAAATGGATGGCAGTCTTTTTGATCTATCTGCTCAAGCCGAAGCCTGCGCAAAATGGCTGGAAACCACCACTGGCCTGCCTGTATTTCGTGTCGATGAACGCCTCACGACCAAAGCAGCCCGCACTGAACTCACCGAACTATATCGTAATGCGGGTACAAAATCCCCACCCCAAAATGTAGATGCCTACGCTGCAGTCTTGATTTTAGAATCTTGGCTCAATGATTTTGACACCATAAACTAATGCTTATGCTGACCCTCAACCAACGTCACCGCCATGCAATTGCCAAATACAT
>CAXNIG010000061.1:0-5334 GCA_964202445.1 Pseudomonadota bacterium | reverse complement strand
CGATCTTTATCTTTATCCAGGTTTACACGCTTTTCCGAAACCGCACTTTCAATCAGCGGCGCAAGTAACCACACCTGATAGGTGTCGACTTGATCCTCTGGAACCCCTTTATATCTGGCCAGCAAATTATTCGCAATGTCATTAATATTATTGACTGCGTTTCGAATTCCAATCCGCTGTGCCTCTGGCATATTGGGCAGATCTTTTGTATGTGTTTCTAATGATCCGGCTGGAGAGCGAATGTCGTGCACCACTTGAGCTGCGATTTCACCGAGTATTTTTTTAGCCTGATCTTGTTCAGCTTGCTGCGTGATTTGTTGGACGTCGTTTAGCAATACTGTAATTTTATCTTTAATTTCACGAATTTCCTCGGCCATTGGAGATAACTCGACTGAATCTGTATTATTTTTACCATTTCGCAACAAAAATAAAAGATCGTTAATCGGCCTAATAAATAATCGATCTGGAATGCTGTGCCCCAAAGGATAGAGCACAACAAAAAGAATGAGAAAAAATATCAGCAGCAACGTGACATTGGTCACTAAAGCAGAAAAAAGCACCTTCTGATTAAACAAAGAACCTGTAATAACAAAAGCCCCTAGCTTCGTCCCATCGAGATACCTAATAGGATATGTATACGTCCAGACAAATGGAAACTGCCAAGTTAACTTTTCCTCACCTGGCGCAGACGCTTGATTGTCCCAAGAAAATTTTGTTATTCCAGCCTGATGATCCTGTTCATCTAGTTTAGGCTGAATAGCGGCTTCGTTTTCAATTAAAGTCTGGCTGATTACAAAGCTCGCCATCGACTTACACTGCGCCTCCAGATTGGTCTGTAACTGCCGCCAGGAATTCAGAATATCATTAACTGTAATGATGGCGACCACTGCTGTTCCCAATAAAAAACAAATCAATATTCTCTGACGTATCGTTTTTTTTATCTGAGTTGCTAAGTTAGTTGTGGTATTAGCAAACGTTTGCTTCATTGTGCCGCCCCTTTAAGAGGTAGTTTAGTGATGAATATCTCTCCCTGAGGAATCAGTCGATAAATAGCAAAATCATTCAAACGAAACCAATTTGGATTATGTGAAAGAGCGGTTGTATAGCTATACAAAATTTTCTCCCGCATGCTATCACCTTTATTTTGGTCAGGATACGCAATCAGCGCCTTAATTGCTGAGATCGTAGTAATATAGGTCATGTAGGATACTGCATTGGTTGGCAGAGAATGATATAGGGTGTTATAGGTTTGCAAAAATTCTTTATACTGTGGAAGTTGCGTATCTTCCATAACGGGGCCTATTCGATAACTTTCATAATTAAGTTGAGCAATATTTTGTGGTGTAGGAATGACTGACTCACCCCAGTTATCTTGATCAGAAAAGAAGACAAGATGAGCATGCGGCATAGAAGCAGATATATGCTGCACTAGCTCATTATAGCCATAGAAAGTAGAATTAAAAATCAGAATAATATTGTCCTCATGGCCTGCTAACAATTGGTTGCTATTTATTGCACTGATATTATCTAAAAGAATTTTAACTTGATTAATTTTAGTTTTTGGAGAGACTGTTTGATAAGCAGTTATAAATTCTTGAGCGACATCTACACTTTGCTTATCATCTGTTTGCGTGATGATATAAATGTTTTTCTGAGGATATTTAGCGTGGATATATCCTGCCAGAAGGCTCATCACTTGGTCATCGGGCAGAAAAATACTATAAAAGTTCTTTGGAAGTTTTTTTAGTGTAACATCTGAAGCATACGAAGACAGTACCATCGTATGTGGAAGATAGTCTTTTAGCATGAGCATTTGATCAGACGAACTCGGGCCTAAAACCAAATCTGCTTTCCAGGCCTTTATTTTAGGAGTTTCTGCTAAAAGCTCCAAAGAGCCATTGGCATTATCATAGAAGAACGGCTGGTAAATAATGTTGATATTGTATTGTTTAGCGAATTGCGCAGCTGTTTTGACACCGGCCAGATAAGCCTGCTCATACTCAGAAAGCAAAGAAAATTTTACGGGCATCTCATTATAAACCGTATCTAACAAAGCAAGCCGAACCGTATTTTGATTGTCCGCAAAAGCAAACTTAAAAAATAACAAAAAGAGACAACAAAAGACAAAGCGTTTTTGGTATGTTTTAAACATACTGTACTCCCTTTAAAGCAGAACTTCAGTGCGGCGCAAGCCCCTGGGTGCTTGTATAATAAAGCGCCCCAATTTATAATAGCAGAGTTATGTTGTTTTCGCTATATTATACGATGTAAATAAAAAGGTGTCTATTTATGAAAGCAATCTTATTTCTTGGCACTTCTCTGGCTGGCGCAAAACATACTTGTGAAGCCGTTAAAGCCCTAGGATGTTACCCTATTTTTTTATTAAATATTGATGACTATGCTGGAGAGCCAAGACAGGCAATTGAGAAATGCGAATACTATAAGGCTGATGTCAATTCTGCTGCAGATATCCGCAGGGCAATTATAGAAAATAAACTACAAGACAAATTAGCAGCGGTTACTTCATTGCTAGACGAAACCCTACATCATGCTTGTGCGATTGCTGAAGAATTCAATATTATTGGACCTGACCCCGCATTACGAGGACTAGCCAATAAAGCGGTCGTTCAATCTCTGATACCGGAGTTTAGCCCGCCCAGCTTGGTTTTTTCTCCCTCTGAACTTACTGAAAGAGATCTCAATATTTTTCTTAAAGCTCACAAGGAATGCAAAAGCTTTTTCTTAAAACCAAGCATTTCCTCTGGTGCGGTAGGTGTTTCAAGCCTAAAAGACAATATTCACGCAGACAAAGTGAGACAATTAATTTCTCAAAGTCACATTGAGCCCCAACAATGGATCATACAGTCACAACTAACCGGACATTTATACAGCCTCGAAGGGTTTGTTCATGCTGGAAGCCCTAGTTTTCTTGGTTTTTCACTGCGAACAAGAAAAGGGCTAACTGAAATTAGCAATGAATTCCCTGTCGATGATAATTTATCGCTTCAACTGCAAAGCAAATGCAAAGCAGCTATATCAGCATTAATTGATCGTTCTGGCTATATGAACGGATATTTTCACTGTGAGTTCATCATTGACACTTCAACCAACCAGGCTTACTTAACAGATAGCAATATGGGAAGAATTGCCGGAGCAGCAATTGCCCCACAAATCGCACTCAGCTATAAAATGCAGCTTACTGATGTTTATAAGCATGTTTTTGACTTGGGATTATTTAATGAGGCTCATACCAATGCCGATGGATATCGCTTACATTCTAAAATACAAACAACTAGCATCTTCTACTGTCTAAGCAAACCTGCCAAAGTACTCAGTATAAATTTGCCAGTAAATATGTCCTCTTTTCATTTGCAATTAGCGGATGGCGGCATTGCAAAAACAAGCGCAGGTGGCAATGATAGTGACTGGGTTGGTTTTATAGCAGGATATAAAGAAAAAGTGTTGACCGAAATTAACCACATAGAAATTTGCACTGACCAGGGAATGATGAAACCCTTTTACTTACTTGATGAATCAGCGCATGAATAACGCAAACCCTCAATTTTCAGGCATGGGCATGGCCTACGGTAAGTTTGGTGAATTACTCCAAGGCGCACTACCAGGAATAAATAACAATTTCCTCGTTTCACTGCCGATCACCAAAATCTCCTTCGCATACTTCACTTATGACAGCGGAGAGGCACATCACACGATTTGGCCGGCCCATAAGCATAAAGCACTGACACTCATGTCTAAAATGCTAGATTACTTTGGAATCGCTAACACTCACTCTAAGTTGACTATAGAAAGTGAACTTCCTGAAGGTAAAGGACTTGGCAGCTCAACAGCCGATCTCATTGCAACTGCCAGAGCAATTGAAAGTAGCACACAGAAACAGCTCCCACTTGAAATCTTACTGCAATTTCTAAGTGAAATAGAGCCCTCCGACGCCCCCATGTTTGAGGACATCATTTGCTTTTATCATCGCCAGGTTAAACTCCACAGCCGATTAGGCAAGCTATCCAATCTAGCGATACTTGGCATTGATGAAGGTGGAATAATTGATACGATTGAGTTCAACAAAAAACTCTCTCCCTATACTGAATCAGAAAAAGCACACTATGCTAAACTCCTCACTGCGCTGACGAGCGCTGTGCAAACAAGGGATATTGCAACTATTGGAAAAATTTCAACTGAAAGTGCTCTACTCCATCAAAAGTCCAATCCCAAAAAACATTTAAATGATTTCATTGAACTGGCCAGCATTGCAAATGCAGCAGGAGTTATTGTTGCGCATAGTGGCACTTATATTGGTATACTACTGGATAAATCTTGCCATGATTATCATGATCAAGTCGCGTTAATCAAAAACAAGCTAAAGGCCCATTCCTTAAAACCAACATTATTCGATGTCTATGTCAAAACATAAAATGCCGATTATTCATAACACATACTCAGAATCAATTCTGTCACCCAGCTTGATCAGAATCCGCGACAATCTCATTCTGGCGAAATTTGAATTAATGAAAATTGTTCCCGCCAAATATATTATTGAAACGGCTTTACGTAATGGGCAGATCAATCCAGAACTTCCCATCATTGAAACTTCTAGCGGCACCTTTGCCCTTGGCATGGCTATTGCCTGCGCCGAATTGAAACTCCCTTTTTATGTGATCAGCGATCCAGTAATTGAACCACCTTTAGAGCGACAACTCATACAACTGGGCGGGAAAGTCCAAATCCTATCTCATGCTCTACAGACTCACAATCCCCAAGAAGTCAGACTGAGTGCTTTGAAAGACTATTTAAAAATGCATCCAGGAACTTTCTGGACGCAGCAATATGACAACCCAGATAATCAAAATGCCTACAGCAGCTTTGCAAATTTTCTAGCAGAAAACCTAGGCTCTCAGTTAACGCTAGTGGGTGCGGTCGGCTCAGGCGGGTCCACTTGCGGAACCGCAAAAGCTTTAAGAAAATCCAATACTGGAACACGCCTGATTGGAGTAGACACCTTTGGCAGCATACTTTTTGGACTGCCGAATCAAAAGCGTATTTTACGTGGACTAGGAAACTCTGTCATGCCCAAAAATCTTGACCACTCCGCTTTTGACGAAGTGCACTGGGTTAATGCAAATGATGCTTTCCAACATACCCGGCAATTGTTCTCAGAAAAAAGTTTATTTTGCGGCCCCACTACAGGAGCAGCCTATCAGGTGGCAGACTGGATTGCCAAAAACAATCCTCATGAGTTAGTCGTTTGTATTGCCCCCGATGCAGGCTATCGCTACCAAGATACTGTTTATAATGATGCTTGGCTCACCAAAAATCAGC
>CAXNIG010000060.1:0-5422 GCA_964202445.1 Pseudomonadota bacterium | reverse complement strand
TCAATTCCCCATTTTTTGAAGCGATACTGCACTGCGCGTGGTGTCAGGGCGGTTCCTTTTTTGCTTAAAAATACAAAAGCATCAGCAGTCTGTAACAGCGTATCACGTTGTGTCAGCCAGGCATGAAGTGCATTTTTAGCTTGCGTGCCAAAAGGGACCAGGCGGGTTTTATTGCCTTTACCAACAATGCGTAACTGTTGGTCGCTCCAGGAAATATCATGTAGCTTGAGCTGACAAAGCTCGGACAAGCGTAAGCCTGAGGCATAGGTCAGTTCAATCATAGCGAGGTCTCGCAGCATCAACTCATCTTGCTGTTCCGGATGCATGAGCGGGGCCATATGATCGACATGTAAAGCCTTCGGCAGTTTTTTTTGGGATTTCGGTGCATGAATTGATTCGGTGGGGTCTTGAATCTGAGGATTGTTTTTATGTAAAAAATGATAAAAGCTGCGCACGGCTGATAACATGCGCTGTAGCGAAGCTGCAGACAAGCCTTTGCTATGAAGTTGACTCAGCCAGGATTTGATGTGTTGAGGTGCAATATCAGGCCAATTGAGTGCTGCATTTTGGGTGTATTGCTCCAAGCTGCTGAGATCGCGCTGATAATTTTTAAGCGTATGCGGAGAGTAATGTTTTTCAGAAAATAAATATTGAAGAAAGTCCACAATAGCGGTGTTCATTAATATTCTCGATGCATCACAAAATCTAGAATGAGTTCTAATAACTCAGTGGATCCGGGCAGTGCGGAGAGGCAGGCTCTGGCAGAAGTGGCTTCTGTTTGTAATAAATGTTCAGCTCCTGCTTGGCCTAAAATTCTCACAAAAGAAGCTTTGTGGGCAATTTCATCTTTCCCTGCAGTTTTACCTAAAGTTTCAGTTGCAGCGGAAACGTCGAGCAGATCATCTTGAATTTGAAAAAGCAAGCCAATATGTTTGGAGAACTGCTGCAGGTTTTGATAAATGTCGCTTGCTGGCTCAGCATAAATAAGGGGAAGGCTAATGCATGCTTCGATGAGTGCGCCTGTTTTAAGTCGATGAAGGAGGCAGAGACTTTGAAAGTCGAGTTCTTTGCCTTCGGCTGTAATATCTAGATACTGACCTCCAGCCATGCCATTTGCACCCATTGATTGAGCTAAAATATGCAGCATTTTGACGCGTTTTAAACTGTTGAAATAAGGTGTGATGCTGCCACTAAGTACTACAAATGCTTCCGTCAACAGTGCATCGCCACATAAAATTGCAGTGGATTCGCCATAGGCCACGTGGCAAGTTGGTTTCCCGCGTCGTAGAATATCATTGTCCATCGCGGGTAAATCATCATGCACTAAAGAAAAAGCATGAATCATTTCGATCGCTGCAGCATAAATATCCAGCTCTGCATCAGGTACTTGTAAATAGGTTCCGGTTGCAAAAGTGAGCATCGCACGGACGCGCTTGCCACCTTCGAGAGACGCGTAACGCATCGATTCAAAAAAGCGCTGGAGTTCAGGATGCTCAGTCACAAGAGCCTGATGTAAAAAAGCAGCGACCCGAGTTTGGGTCATGTTTTGCCACAGCGTGATATTAGGCATCGTGTGTTTCACTTAAAATCGAGACTTTTTGTTCGGCTTCAGTCAGAATTTTTTGGCAATTTTTGATGAGGCCAATCCCCATTTCATACAGGCCAATAGCCTCTTCTAAGGGAACTGCTTGGCGCTCTAAATCGGCTACAATTTTTTCGATTTGGATCATATTGTCTTCAAATGATTCGATTTTTTTTGCTTTTGCCATGATATTTGCCCTTTGCTAATGTACTTGTTTTATTTTACGCAACAGGCGGTTTTTTGTAAACCAAAGTCATGAGGCAAGCAAAGAGAATTAAGCCCGGAAAAACAAGCATGGCATGAAAGCCAAGATGGGGCCAAAGCATCCCAATCAAAGGTTGAAAAATAATGCCTGCAGCGATGGTAATGGCATTGCATAAACCAATTGCCATGCCCCGAACTTGGGGGGCCACACTGCGTTCAGCGATATAAAATGCAATGACGTTGCCTCCTCCCAAAAAACCCATGAAAAATAAACTGACCCCGAGTACAGTAGCGTTGGTTCCCAGATACATCATGAGAAGCGTGCATCCTAAAAGCGAAAAAGTGAGTAAAATAATGAGGAGGCGGTGGCAAATATAGCGTTCATTCAGGAAGCCGATGAGTGGGCATCCCAGGCCAAAGCCTAATGGAATCAGTGCAATAAAATGAGAGGCGCTGAGATAATCCAGATGATAGCGTTGTTGTAAATAGGGGTTGCCCCAGAGTGAGGCAAAGAGGGTAATCACGCCAAAGAGGCCACAACAATATATTCCCGCCAGCCATACAGAAGGTGTGGTGATAGCGGTTTGCCAATGCATTTTAAATTGTGGCCAAACTTTAAGATGCAGTGGTTGATAGTGAGGGGGGTTGCGCAGCCAAACCCAGATGAACCCTAAAAAAATCAAGCCTGTGCCAATAAAACCAAATAATAGGGGCCTCCAGCCATAATGTAGAATAAGGCTGGGTGCGATGGCCTGGCCTGCAGAGGTCATGAGCATGCTGAGCATTTCTCCTAGTCCTACAAAAATCGTCAATAGCTTGGGGCCAAACCAAGAGGCAGAAGTGAAGACCATGCCAATAAATGCAAATCCTGCCCCTGCTCCCAACAGCACGCGTCCTAATAGTCCGATATAAAATGAGTGAGTTGACGCAAATAAAATTAATCCAAGTAGGAAAATGGAGAGGGCGATGCGAATCATTTTTTGAATGCCAAATGCATCTAATAAAAATCCAGCAGGTACTTGGATGAGGGCGTAGCCATAAAAAAAACTAGAAGATAGCAAGCCAACTCCAGCTTGATTAAGATGGAAAGATGTTTGCCATGCGGAGGTCATCAGGTTGCCGGAGATCTGCATAAAAAATTGAAAAAAGCAAAAAAAAGCCAGCATGGCCCACATGATCAGGCCTTGTTTAAACTGCTTATCTTGTTTGGGTGTGTCGTATTGAATTTTCACGTTCCAGAGTGTGGGTTGAAATATTTTAATCCAGAATACAGGCTTATGCAGCCTATGATCAACAAAAAAAGCAATAATAGTCTGGGATGGCTCCCGTGTTGGATGGCCAGGCTGACTAAGAAAGGGAGTGTGCCGGCCACGGCATAAGTACCAGAATAGCTAAGTGCAACACAGCGATAGCGCAATGGTATTGCAAAAAGTCCAGCCAACATAGCGGGATAGCATGATGCCATGATGACAATGAGTAGATAATACATCAGGTTAAAAAGATACAGCCCCCAAGATATATTTAAAGTCAGGAGGTGCATTAAAACCGGAAGGATCACAAGGCTTAAAATGGCGCCGCAGCAATAGACTTGTTTGCGTCCAAAGTGGTCACTGATTTTGCCAAATAAAGGCAGTAAAAGTGCGCTGATTAAAAATCCAAACATCAGGGCGAGAAAAACTGCATGCGGTGCTTGTGTGGCCTGATTAATCCAGTAGCTTGGCAAGTAGAGGCCGACTGAAACCAGAGTGGCGGGGAAGAGGATTAAGCCTGCGCCTTTTAAAATGAGTTTGAAGGGAAGGTGTATGCGCTGGATGGAGTGTTGGCGTTGCTGTGCGAGATAAGTTTCAAAAGCAGGAGGTTCAGAGCTATTGCGGCGGAGTAAGTATCCGGCTGCTCCTAAAAAAAAGGCTAATAAAAAAGGGATTCTCCAGGCAAAATCGAGTATTTGTTTTGGAGTAAAAAAAGTGCTCACTAGGGCGTTGACTCCGGTGCTAACTCCTGCTCCTAAGCCGATTCCTAGAAATAGAATTCCCATCAAAAAGCCAACTTTATTTTTGTGGGCATGTTCGTAGACGAAGATCATAGCACCAGGGATTTCACTGCCGACGGAAATGCCCTGAATAAGGCGGCAAAGGATCAATAATACAATAGACAAGCCATAAGGGAGGTGAGTGGGTAATAGTCCAATCATGACGGTTGCCACAGTCATCAGGGAGATCGAGAGGAGCAGAATTTTTTTGCGTCCCAGAGCATCACCCAGCCAGCCTAGAAAAAATCCACCCATTAAAGTCATGATTGAGCCCGCAGCAAAAATAAAGAAAGTTTGCGTTAAAGCGGAGTTGCTGTGATGGAAAAAGACCAAAGACAGAGCGTTGGCCTGTAGAGCAAAGCTAATAAAAGCATAATATTCAAGGCCGGAGCCCATGCCAGTCCAAAGAGCCAGACGGTGTAATTTCATCGCGGTACCTGTCCTTATGATCAAGTCCATTTTCATTTTCGGCATGATAGCACTGCTTGTGTTGATCTGCGAGTGAAAGTATGAGCATGAACAGAAATACATCTTAATTAATATTGATGTGATTTCGGTAGGCATTAACTATTTAATTTTTTATCAAAAAACCATTTTATTCAAGAGCTTGTTAAAAAAGAAGCGTGGTAGTGTATTTTTTTCTTGTTTTTTTACATACAGTTGTTATTATGTTTATATCTAATATGATCAGTTTGAAAAAAGGTCTGGTGAGGTATGCTGGAATTATTGATTGTGGCTGGGGCAAGCCCAGATAACCCGACGGAGAAGCGTAAGATTTTTTATGATGGAGGGGGCATCATTGGGCGAGATGCTCGTGCAGATTGGGTGTTGCATGATCCTAGTCGTCAAATTTCGGGTCAACATGCGCGGATTAGTTTTTCGCAGGGTCAGTATTTTTTGTCTGATTTGAGTGTGAATGGAATTTTTACCGTAGAGGGCCAGCCTCTGCGTAAAGGAGAGTTACGCCCTTTGAAATTAGGTGAAGTCTATGCGCTGGGGTCTTATCAGCTTGAGGTGATTCAAATAACTCAGGGAGATGCTCTGGCCTCTTTTAAAGTGGCGGGGTTGGAACATATTTTAACGGAAGTGACTGCGGAATCTTCGCCCTTAACTCCCCTGGTTTATGCTGAAAAATCGCAGTGGGTTGCACCCATTATTCCTGAGCAGAATACATTGAAGGCTTTTGATTTTATGCCAGAGCCTATTGATTTTTATCCCGGCACTCATGCACAGCGCCAAACAGATTTGATGACCCTGTTTCGTGAGCGATTTAATTTGCCGGTGGAGGCATTTCATGGGTTATCTGAAGCCGCATTTCAGCAGCAAATTTTGGAAGTATGGTTGGCGCATTTAACAAAAAAGGAGAAAAAATATGTTTAAAAAAAGTATGAGAATGGTGATGGTATTGGCAATAGGTTTGGGCTTGTGTGCTTGTTCTAGTTTGGATACGCATTTATCTGCGTCTAGTGATATTAATCCTGATATGAATGGCAGTCCCTCCCCAATTGCAGTGAGTGTATTTGAATTGTCCGATCCCCATGCCTTTATTACTGCTGATTTTATTCATTTGTATACGTCCCCGTCACTGACTTTGGGTGCAAGCCTGT
>CAXNIG010000059.1:0-5513 GCA_964202445.1 Pseudomonadota bacterium | reverse complement strand
AGGCGCTGTAAAACCAAGTCAATGTTCACATAATAATGGGCCGAAGTCCACCTAGATGGGGCATTTAATCGGGAGCCCACTGCCTTAATAGGGCACGGTGGGTTCTGAGGAGGGGGCTACTGGGGTGACCTGGTGGCTCTACTCAACTGGGGTTCATGTAGAGAGTAAATAAATTGTCGCCGGTACTCCTAATTAATGCATTCTTAAATTAATAGATCCAAAGCATCTTGAAAATAAGGGGCTGGCAGAGTCCGTTGATACCAGGCGAGCAGCATTGGATTCTCAAGTGTTTGGGCTTCGTTTAATACGACAAGCTCGTGGCGTTGGATAAAGGGAGCCATGAACTCTGTCGTGAGAACAGTATAGCCCAGGCCTTGCGAGACCATAAAAGCCAGAGACTCTGTATGATTGACGAAATGACGCTCTGGGTGATTCACTTCAAAAAGCTTAAATTTTTGCAGATAGGCGAAGCTCAGTTGATCGTCAGGTAAAAAATCGATGATCTTTTCATTGCTGACAATCTCTTTTAGATCCCGCTGTTGCCACATTTTGGGGCCGACCAAAACATATTGTTCAGGGGCTAGGATTTTGTGGGACATTTCGGGCATGATTTGCTCGGGGGATAAGATGGCCAGGTCACACTCGCTGTGCTTGAGCAGTAGATGGCGCTGATGATCATCGACAATACTAAAGCGTAAACTCAGGCGTGGATATTTTTTAGTTAATCCAGACAGGGCTGGAATAATACGTGCACACATAATGCTTGTGGGGCCGGCAATATGTAAAGAGGCTTCTATTTCGATGCCTGCACCTTTTATTTCACGCAGAATATCTTCTTCAAAGGATTGCATGGAATGGCAGTAGCGAAGCAAAATATGCCCTTCTTCGGTTAACTCCATGCCACGACGACTGCGTATAAAGAGTGAAACTTTAAGTTTTTCTTCCAGTAATTTAATCCGTTGGGTTACGGCTGTTTGTGTTAAAAATAAATGCTCTGCCGCTAGATGGACCGTCTTGTGACGGGCCACGGCGACAAACGCTTTTAGTTTTGGATCAAATAACTTCATACATCTAGACGTTGGACATTGAGCGCATTTTTTTCAATAAAATCACGACGCGGCTCCACGACATCGCCCATCAAGGTGGTAAAGAGTTGATCTGCATTGACTGCATCGGCAATGGTGACTTTGAGCATACGGCGCACTGCAGGATCCATGGTCGTTTCCCAAAGTTGGGATGGATTCATTTCCCCCAAACCTTTGTAGCGCTGGATGGTTTGGCCGCGTTTGGCTTCACGGAATAACCAGTCTACCATATCGCGTAAATGATGAATGGGGAATTGTTTGTCACCCCGCTCAATGTAGCTATGACCAATTTGTACAAAACCGTGCAATTCTTTAATCACCTCTTTGATTTCAGCATATTCATAGGAGGTAAAAAAGTGTTCGGTGAAGGTGAATTGTTGCTTAATGCCGTGTTCAGTAATATCGGCTTTAGGCATGAATTGTCCTGATTCAGTGTGGCTTAAACTGAGGTCCACTTTTAACTTCGCAGAAGCCAGAATATATTGAGACAGACCATTCCACCATTTAGTAACAGCAGCTTCATTACTGAAATCAGCGGGGGCTTGTTCGTGATGCAACAGTGCCCACAGTAAAACTTCAGGATAGCGGCGTGATAAACGCTGAATATGAGCGGTGACATGCTGGATTTTGCGTAGCCATTTTTCAAGGGCCACACCACTGACTCCAGGCGCAGAATGGCTGGGCTTCAGCTGGGTATTTTCCAGTGCAATTTGCAGCAGAAATTCATTGAGAGCGTTGTCATCTTTGATGTAATTTTCTTGCTTGCCGCGTTTAATTTTATATAAAGGGGGCTGGGCGATGTAAATGTAACCACGCTCGATGAGTTCAGGCATTTGCCGGTAAAAAAAAGTCAGCAAAAGCGTGCGGATATGTGCGCCGTCAACGTCCGCATCAGTCATGATCACGATACGATGATAGCGGGTTTTATCCGGATTATATTCATCGCGGCCAATGCCACAGCCTAATGCAGTGATGAGCGTGCCGACCTCTTGTGAGGAAATCATTTTGTCAAAGCGGGCTTTTTCTACATTCAAGATTTTGCCTTTAAGGGGCAAGATGGCTTGGGTGCGTCGATCACGTGCTTGTTTGGCAGAACCTCCTGCGGAGTCTCCTTCCACTAAGTAGAGTTCAGATAATGCTGGGTCTTTTTCTTGACAGTCAGCGAGTTTACCAGGCAAGCCTGCAATATCGAGTGCGCCTTTGCGACGCGTCATCTCACGGGCTTTACGTGCAGCCTCACGAGCGCGTGCAGCATCAACCATTTTAGCGGTAATGGCGCGGGCTTCGGCAGGACGTTCTTGCAAAAAGTCATTAAACTTTTCAGCCACCACTTCTTCTACAACGGTCCGTACTTCGGAGGAAACGAGTTTGTCTTTGGTTTGTGAGGAAAACTTAGGATCAGGCACTTTGACCGAGAGCACGCAGGTGAGGCCCTCACGCGCATCATCACCTGTTGGCGTGACTTTGTGTTTTTTGGCCAGGCCTTCTTTTTCTATATAATTATTGAGTGTCCGTGTCAAAGCAGAGCGAAAACCTGACAGATGGGTGCCTCCATCGCGCTGCGGAATATTGTTGGTATAGCACAGCAAATTTTCTTGAAAGGTATCATTCCATTGCATCGCGACTTCAACAGTCATGCCATTTTGCGTACTTGAGGTATAAAAAGCCGTGGGATGAGACATGGTCTTATTGGTATTGAGGTACTCGACAAACGCTTTAATGCCGCCTTTATATTCAAAAATATCTTCTCGCTCGGTGCGCTCGTCTTTTAGGCGAATGCGCACACCTGAATTTAAGAAAGATAATTCGCGTAAGCGTTTGGCTAAAATATCATAATTAAAAGTCACTACATTGCTAAAAATGGTACGTGAAGGTTTAAAGCGAATTTCTGTACCACGTTTTGTAGAAGGGCCGCATTCTGCCAAAGGGGCTTCTGGATCGCCCAGATGATAGGTTTGCCGATATACTTTGCCATTGCGATAAATCGTTAAAAAGAGATCCTCAGACAAAGCATTTACTACAGATACCCCAACGCCATGCAAGCCGCCAGATACTTTATAAGAATTTTGGTCAAATTTTCCGCCCGCATGTAGAATAGTCATAATGACCTCAGCAGCCGAACGCCCTTCCCCTTCGTGCATATCCACCGGAATCCCCCGGCCATTATCCGTAATGGTTGCAGACTCATCGGCATGAATAATCACATCAACTTGATCACAATGACCTGCCAATGCCTCATCGATGGCATTATCGACGACCTCAAACACCATATGATGCAGGCCTGACCCATCGTCAGTATCGCCAATGTACATGCCCGGACGTTTGCGAACCGCCTCCAGTCCTTCTAAAACCTTAATACTTGATGCATCATAAATTTGGTCATTTAGCGGTGTTTGCGTCATATTCAGCCCTTTATTTTTTAAGATCAAAAACAAGGGTTCATTTTAACATAGATGATGATTTGACGGGAGGGGTGCTAGCCTTTTGAGTATGTTGACGCATCGAGTCGTGGTGGATCAACAGGGATCTATAAATTGCATAATAAAATTTATTTTAAATATAGGAGTTGCATTGCAAGAATTGTATCATGATAAAAAGTTGATTTTTTTTAACAATAAATTTTTTTTAACAAAATTTATTTCTATAAAATTGATTAAATCAATGAGAGCATCTTTAATAATTACTTGCATCATGCAATAATTCGGCCGATAAAAAATTAATTTAATGGAGAGGGCGTATGAAAACAATAAAAATATCGAGTGCATTGATTGCAGCATTGTGTGGTTTATCGGGTAGTGCGTATGCAGCTGTGGTTGGCGCGCCGCAGCAGCCTAGTTGTTTGCAGAGCAGTTTTAGTATTACAGATGCGACAAACAAGTGGTATACGGCTGCTTCAATTAATATTATCAATAAGTGTAATGCGGTAGTTGATCTTAAAAATGCAGCGATTTCTTTTAAATCCAATAGCAATAGTTTATCGCCGATTTGGACCTGGCCATTTTCTTCTAGTGCAGTTAATTATGCAAATGGCGTTGCCAATTTTACTTTAACTTGGACGGGGGATCAGTACTCTCCGTCAACTTTGGCTGTGGGAGCATCTAAAGCTTTAAGTTTTGGGATCACCCTCAGTGGGCAAGTTTTTGATGTTGCCAGTGCACAGCAGAGTTTGCAAGTTATTCCCAGCGGGACGCCTCCAACGCCTAATAATGGTCAAATTAATCTGCTGATCAATCCTGCTGGAATGAGCGGTGTGACAGGTGCTGAAACGATTACATTATCAAGTGGGACTTTTTCGCAACAGGTGATTAATTCTGTGTGGAACACCCCATCAAGTTACCCCGTAACAGGGCTGGCTTATGGTACATATAATATCAGCGCTGCACCGATTGGCAATTATTTGCCCCTTGTATCACCTGCTACAGTGACAGTAAATAGTGCAACTCCTCAAGCGGTGACTGTGACCTATCGGGCTAAACCGAGCGTAGGTACAGTATCGATTGTGTTGCCTGCAGCACCTTTATCGGGTTTAAGTAGTGGGATTCCTGTGACTTTAAAAGATCAAACAACAGGGCAAGTGTATAATCAAACCGTCGCTTGGAATAATGCGGGTACTTTTAGCAATTTGCCTGCTGGAGATACGGTCGCAGTGACTTTGCCTACTTCCAGTAACGGTCAAAATTTGGCGACACCCAATCCCATCGCACCGTTTAATGTCATACAAAATATCACGATATCAAAAACTGTGAGTTATCAAGTTACACCACAAGCAACGGTGCCTGTACCCTTTATTTTGAATGGGTTGACTGCCAGCAATGCGACCATTTCTTTAAAAGATACGTATGGCAATCAATTTCAGTTTACTAATTTAGGCAATGGAACGGTCAATAAGGCCTTACCTGTGAGTGATAGTTTTAATGTGACCGCGAGTGCTCCTAATTTATATGCCACTGTGACTCCCGCTAGTTTTAATACAAGCGCGCAGGGTAATCAGGCGCCAGTCAATGTGCTTTTCTCTGCGGCAGGTCCTCAGCAATTAGCGGCTTATTGGGCTGGCTGGATGGGGTATGGCTATGATTTGAATAATACCTATGGCAAATTGCCGATCACTGATTTGTATATGGCCTTTGCTAATTATGTAAATGGTCAGATCGATACATCGGCAAGTGGTTATTTTTCCGTAATTCCCGTCCCCTTATCACAAGTTTGGCCTTCTTATCAAAATTGGACTACCTATAAATACAATCATCCTAATGTCCACATCATGATGTCAGTAGGTGGAGCTTCTTATTCTGCAATGTGGGCTAATTTGAACTCAGCTGCAGCGGCACAAGCAATGGCTCAGTCCATTGTGACCATTTTGAATACCCCATACCCTGTGTATGCACCAAGCTCTCCATCCCAACCATCCAGTGCATTTGCAGTGAATGG
>CAXNIG010000058.1:0-5539 GCA_964202445.1 Pseudomonadota bacterium | reverse complement strand
TACGTTTTAAGCCATCACTGACGCCCATCGCAATACAGCGTACAATTCCATCGCCTAATTGCTGCTGCACTTCAAGAGTCAAGCCGCCATCTTCAACAATCAGGGCATCGTAAATTTTAGGTACGGCATGATGCGGAAACTCAACGTCTACCACGGGGCCAATAATTTGAATAATTTTACCTTGTTCACTCATTTTCATATCCTTATCAATTTTTAGATGGCCTCAGAACCTGACACAATCTCAGACAACTCTTTCGTAATTAAAGCTTGCCGCGCTTTGTTATAATCTAATTTTAACTCATCAATCACTTCACTTGCATTATCCGATGCATTTTTCATTGCCATCATCCGTGAGGCTTGCTCGCAGGCAATGTTTTCAACGACTCCTTGATACGTCATCGATTCGACATACCGCTCCAACAGCAGCGTTAACAGGGATTTTGCATCTGGCTCATAAATATAATCCCAATGGCTATTGCGCTGATCTTGAGGAATTGCAACAGGGAGCAGCAAATGGCGCTTAGGGGTTTGCTTAATCGTATTCACAAATGTATTGCTGAATAAATGCAGCTCATCAATTCTACCCGCAACAAATGCATCCAGCATCACGCGGACCGAACCAATAATATCTTGGCTGCTGGGCGCATCTCCCAGATGATGAGCATAGGCAACAACCTTCACAGGCAAGCGTTTAAAAAACACCTCTGCTTTGTGACCAATCAGCGCAACATCAATGTCAATATTTTGACCTTGCCAGACTTTAATTTGCTGCAGAGCCTGTTTAAATAAATGATTATTCAAGCCACCACACAAACCTCGGTCGGTTGAAATCAGCAGCATGCCAACACGCTTCACTTCGCGTTGAGCAAGATAGGGGTGATTATATTCTGTTTTTGCTTTGGCGACATGGCTAATCACCTCTAGAATGCGGGCAGCATAAGGCTTGCTCGCTTCTACTCGATCGCGCGCCTTGCGTAATTTACTGGCGGCAATCAGCTCCATCGCACGCGTAATTTTCTTCGTGCTTTCGATACTGCGAATTCGGCCTTTAATTTCCTTTGCGGTAGCCATTATGCGTTCCAGTTTCCTAATTTTTTAAAGCTGTTAATAGCCTCTTTCATGGTCTCAGCAATTTTGTCATCAAAACCACATTTTTCATTAATCTCTGCCATAAATTTTTTGTGTTTATCATTCATGTATTGATGCAACTCCGCTTCAAAGACAACCACTTTACTGAGTGCCACATCATCCAGCAAACCGCGCTCCACTGCAAATAATGAGACTGCCATTTCTGCAACAGAGAGGGGCTGATATTGCTTTTGTTTCATTAATTCCATCACGCGTTGACCACGCTCTAACTGTTTACGTGTTGCGTCATCTAAGTCTGATGCAAATTGCGCAAAAGCTTCTAACTCGCGAAACTGCGCTAATGCCAAGCGTACGCCACCACCCAATTTTTTGATAATCTTGCTTTGTGCTGCACCGCCGACGCGTGAAACGGATGCACCGGCATTAATTGCAGGACGAATTCCCGCATTAAACAAGCCACTTTCTAAAAAGATTTGGCCGTCGGTAATCGAAATCACATTGGTTGGAACAAATGCTGAAATATCCCCCGCTTGGGTTTCAATAATCGGAATCGCAGTCAGTGAACCTGTTTTACCTTTGATCTCACCTCCAGTCATTTGCTCAACATACGCAGCATTCACACGCGCAGCACGTTCTAACAAACGAGAATGCAAATAAAAGACGTCTCCTGGATAGGCTTCACGTCCGGGTGGGCGGCGCAAAAGTAAAGACATTTGTCGATAGGCCCAGGCCTGTTTGGTTAAATCATCGTAAATAATGAGCGCATCTTCACCGCGATCACGAAAATATTCACCCATCGCACAACCTGAATACGGCGCAAGAAATTGCAATGCTGCCGCTTCAGATGCAGTTGCGACAACGACAATCGTATTGGCCAAGGCACCATGTTCTTCTAATTTGCGCACGACTGCAGCAACACTGGAAGCTTTTTGTCCAATGGCCACATAAATACATTTAATTCCGGTATTTTTTTGATTAATAATCGCATCAACGCACACCGCTGTTTTACCCGTTTGACGATCCCCAATAATCAACTCACGTTGGCCACGTCCAATTGGCACCATCGCATCAATCGCTTTAATCCCTGTTTGGACGGGTTGATCGACGCTCTGACGTGCAATGACACCGGGCGCCACTTTCTCAACGGGGGAAAATAAGGTTGTCGCAACAGGACCTTTGCCATCGATGGGTCGACCTAATGCATCGACAACACGACCCAATAATTCTGGACCAACTGGCACTTCTAGAATACGGCCTGTAGCACGAACTTTTTGGCCTTCAGCCAAATCATTGGCCATCCCCAAAACAACTGCGCCCACATTATCGCGCTCTAAGTTTAATGCAATCCCAAAAAGATTACCCTCGAATTCCAACATTTCGTGATAAGCCACATCGGTCAGGCCATAAATTTTCACCACACCATCACGCACACTGACAATGGTCCCTTCCCGACGCACTTCAGGGCCGGTTTCAAAATGTTCGATCCGCTCTTTAATAAGCTTAGTAATTTCAGTGCTACTCAACTGTTTTGTCATCTTGTCTACTTCCTTAATGAATATTTAAGCCGATTTAACTGGCCTTTCAATGAACCATCCACCACATAATCACCGCTTTGAATCATCAAACCACCTATTAAAGTTGGGTCGATTTGTAAAGTCAAAAAAACGGGCTGCTTAAACTGTGCGCTTAAATTTTTTTCTAGCTCAGCTACTTCTACTTTAGAAAGCGCATTCGCTGAGGTCACAGTGAACTCTTTAACCTGACGATCTTTTTGCCAATCTTCGGCAAATAATTCCACCATCTCGGGTAGCACCGCTAAACGTTGCTGCAAAGTCAGTTCGCGTAAAAAATTTTGCATCCCCACATCTGGCTTGGCACTTAGGTTTTCCGTGATAATCGCCAGGAGCATTGCTTTAGGTAGCTGTGGATTTTCTAATAAATTTTGCATGGCATGATCTGCAAATAATACACCCAGCTCACCTAAAAAAGTAAACCATAGCTGCACCGTATGATGCTCTTTGGCATACAGATACGCGGCTTTGGCATAAGGTCTTGCTAGGGTGTAATTTTTCATGACTGCAGCGCTTCCTGCATTTGATTAATCAAGGTTTCATTGGCAGCGCGATCAACATTTTTATGCAATAATTTTTCAGTACACTGGAATGCCCAATCCACTGCTTCTTGCTTCAATTGTTGACGCAATGCTTCTCGCTCTTCTTTAATTTCAGACTCGCCGGCTTTTTTCATGCGTGCAATGATTCCCAAAGCTTCAGTCCGAGCTTCTTCTTCAATTTGATGCGCGCGCTGATTGGCATGATCTACAATCAAAGAAGCCTCTGCTTTCGCATCCAGAATTAACTGTTTAACTTTGCGCGCAGCAAGTTCGAGATCATGATGACCTTTTTCAGCAGCAGCCAAGCCTTCGGCAATTTTACGTCGACGCTCTTCCAACACCTTGGTTAAAGGAGGCCAGACATACTTCATCGTGAACAAAATAAAAATGATGAAGGTGATCATCTGGCCAAATAAAGTGGCGTTAATATCCATGTTTAGGAACCTGCAACCATGCTACCGGCCGCTTTTAAGGCAGTGGTGAGGAATGGATTGGATGCAAAGAATAAATACAAGCCCATCGCAATCGAGATCGCCGCAAACGCATCCACCAACGCGGCAACCAAGAACATTTTGGTCATCAACATACTGGAGAGCTCTGGTTGACGAGCCACGCCTTCCAAAAATTTGCCCCCCAAAATCCCGAACCCAATGGCGGTTCCAAGTGCAGCCAAGCCAATCAACAGCGCCGCCGCAATGGCAGTCATGCCTTGTACACTGGCAATAATTGTCGCTAATTCCATTTCATTTTTCTCCTATTTTCGTGTGTATTTAAAGTGGGTCAATGTGATTCACCTGCTATTTTTAGATAGACAATGGTCAACATCATAAAAATAAATGCTTGAATCGTAATAATCAAAATGTGGAATATAGTCCAAACGGAGCCCAAAGTCCACTGAATCCACCAAGGCAACAGGGCTATTAAAATAAAAATCAACTCACCCGCAAATAAATTCCCATACAATCGCAGCGCCAAGGACAGTGGTTTTACGAATTCATCAATTAAACGAAAAGCAATATTGAGCGGAATCAGCTTCCAGCCAAAGGGCTGGCTTAAAATTTCTTTAGACAAACCAATCGGCCCTTTCATTTTAATATTATACCCAATAATTAAAAAGAAGACGCTAATCGACATGGCAAAAGTCAGCATGGGGTCTGCCGTTGCGACCACTTTAAAATGCGGCACTCCCGCCATGCCCAGCAGATGCGGAATCAAATCCACCGGCAGTAAATCCATCACATTCATTAAAAAAACCCACATAAAGATTGTGAGCGCCAAAGGTGCAATGAGGCTTGACTCTCTGGCGTAGGACTCATTCACGATATCGTCTACTTTTTCAATAATCAATTCAATTGCATTCTGAAATTTACCCGGCACTCCAGCATTCGCACGATGCCCTACCCAAGCAAATAAACCCAAGAATACCATACCCAGTAAAATCGATACAATCAAGGTATCCAGATTGAGCGCCCAGAAGCTAGTGGTATAGCCAATTTTAAAAGTCTGCAAATTCAACATCAAATGCGTCAGATGATGCTGGACATAGTCCGAACTGCTCATGTTCTCCATGATTTTCTCATCCCGTAAATCATCACTCCGCCCAATTGAGGCACCCCCACACCCAAAATATAAAACAGCCAGCTTAAGCCTGACCACCTAGCAAATAAAAGCGTACACACTGCAATGATCACATATTTACCAAATTCCCCGCCAAAAAACCCGAGCAAGACATTCATCGACTGCATCGTTTTATGATGTCGATAAACTCGCCAAGTCAGGTACGCATTGGCAAGCAACATCGTCCCTGCACCCGCGATAAAAGACAGCGCAACATGATGATCCACAAGCAATAACAGCACTCCAGCAAAAATTGCCGCAAGAATCTGCGCATAAAAAATATCTAAAATGCCATTCAGAGGTTTCAGTTTCATATCCAGGTTGTGTATTTTGCGCTTGAAGTATATAGCGTATTAGCCTATTTGGCAAGTATAATTTCATTAAAATCTTGAGCCGATTATCTTGATATACAGCTTGATTATTTATTTTATTTATGGGATCTTGCTTTTTTTATTTGACCCACACATAGATGAAATCTAAAAATATATTATTGTATGTTTTGCGCATGCTCCCCAAAGCAGTTAATTTAGTGATAGCCCTGGATTCTCTGGATCAAGAAAAGCGCTCACCTTCAAAAATCAAATGGCCTATCCTCATTTTTCTTGCACTGATAGCCAGTGCCGCCGCAGCCTATCAAACCGACCGCACAGAACCACAGTTAAAAAAAATAGGGCAGGATTTACCCAAAGGTACTTTAACAACAGCACAATCGAGGCGCTT
>CAXNIG010000057.1:0-5622 GCA_964202445.1 Pseudomonadota bacterium | reverse complement strand
GCAGTTTCCAAAAATCAGAGACAGCACGCCCAAGCAAAATAACAGATGTGGCATCATGGTGGTGGGATAGGCCAGGCTATCGACAAAGATCCGTACAAATAAAGCCAGAACAGCTAGTTTTGGCACGCTGGCAAGATAAATGGTGACTGATGAGGGCGCACCTTCATATACATCCGCAATCCACATATGAAAAGGAACGATACCTAATTTAAAAGCAATCGCAGTCAGAATCAAAGTCATGACAATTAAATAAGCTGGGTTAATGCTTAGGAGGGGGGTAATTTGACTGGCAATCTGCGGTAATTCAATGCTTCCCGTTAGCCCGTATAATAGCGAAAATCCAAAGAGTAAAAAGCCCGAAGCCAGGGCCCCCATGATAAAATATTTAATCGCAGCCTCGCCCCCTTTTGCACAATCACGATGCAAAGCAATTAAGGCATAGAGCGGCAATGAAAGTAATTCCAGGCCCAAATATAGGGTCAACAAACTCAGGGCTGAGCTTAGAACCATCGCCCCTAAAAGTGAGAAGAGCATAAGAAATTTAAATTCACTTTGCAGCGCTTCAAATTCACGACGTGTATGCGTATAGGCAAAAATAAAAAACGTCAGTAAAACCATTGCCTCTTTCATCAATCGAGCAAAACCATCAAACAAATAATGCCCGGCATAGAGTACTTGAGGCGTGAGGTTTTTTTCAGCCATGAGGCTGATCAATACGAGGATAAGCAGGAGCTCAACCAAATAAAAACTGAAAGCTTTGCGGCCTTTCAAAAAGAGATCTATCAACAGAATCAAGACGGTGCCTGCCAGAAGCAGCATCTCGGGCAAGGCGGGGTCAGCGCTCACTAATTTATCCATATGCATATCCCTTTAATGAACCAATTTTGCAGAGACCAGATCAACCAAATGGCTGCTGCTGACTGCGGTTAAGTTTAAAATACCCTGTGGGAATACCCCAAAATAAATAACAGGAATGGCGAGCAAAAGCATCATGATCCATTCAACACAGGATACATCTTGATAAACACGACTGACATTTTGTGCAGACGCTTCGCCAAAGATAACCCGTTTTAACAGCCAGAGCATGTAGGCTGGGCTAATAATCAGGGTGCAGCCAGCAATAAAGGCCACCCAGAAATGACTGGGCAAAGCCGCTAAAATAACCAAAAACTCACCGACAAAACCGGTGGTTCCAGGCAGGCCTACGCCGGCCATTGCGAATAAAACAAAAAAGGCTGCAAAGACCGGCATTGTTTTTGCGAGCCCTTGATAATCTTGAATCAAGCTGGAGCCAAAGCGTGCAGCTAAACAAGCCACCAAAATAAATAGTCCCCCTGAGGCAAACGCATGGCTAATCATTTGGAAAATCGCCCCCTGAATACTGAGCACCGCTGCAGTATGGCTTGTCAGTAAAGTGGTGTTTGAACCCATCAGAATCATCATCACCATAAAAATACCTAGGGTCACAATTCCCATATGTGAGACCGATGAGTAGGCAATCAGTCGTTTCATGTCTTTTTGCGCCAGAGATGAGAGTCCGACAATGACGACTGCAATCAAGGCAAGGCCAATCAACACCCAATCAAAGTGAGAGCTAATCCCAGGAACCATCGGCAAATTAAACCGTAAAAACCCATAGCCCCCATTTTTGAGCATTAATGCTGCGAGTGCGATGGAGCCCCCAGCGGGTGCTTCCGCATGAAGATCTGCAAACCAAGTATGGAGTGGCCACATTGGCATTTTGACTGCAAAGGATAAAAAGAACGCCAGGAACAAAAGATTAATGGCCCAAGGTGACAGAGACAGGCTTTGCCAAGCACTCAGACTAAAACTGCCCGTCAATAAATACAAATAAACAAAGCCAAGTAACATGGCAAGCGAACCTAACATATTATATAAAAAGAACTTTAAAGCGGCATAGGCGCGGCGTTCACCACCCCAAATGCCGACACCAAGATAGAGGGGAATCATCGAAGCTTCCCAAAAAAAGTAATACAGCATCGCATCCTGTGCAGCAAAAATGCCATTTAAAATGCCAGTTGAAAAAAGAAAGATAGCCAGATACTCAGCGACTTTGGTTTCAACATGCTTCCAAGCAGAGAGTACAATAATCAAATTGGTAAAACAGGTCAGCAGGATAAACAATACAGATAGCCCATCTACACCCAGAGCATAATGAATATTAAGTAGGGGAATCCAATCGTGCATTTCATTGAGTTGAAGCGTAAAAAAACTGGCGTCAAAATGACCGTAAAGTACAGCGCATAATCCTAAAATAAGCAACGAAAAAATAAGCCCCAACGCTTTGATGATTCCTGGCTTGATTTGAATCGCATTCAAGAGCAATAACGCGAGGCCAAAGACCATCGGCAACCAAATCAACAAACTTAATACATGGGTCAGCATATGTGTCATCCTAATGGTTAAACCAAATCAGCAGCATGATCATCAGCACGCCGACTACCATTGCCAAAGTATAGTGATAGAGTAGGCCTGTTTGCCAACGTTTAAACAGTGTGCCCAAACGGGTAAAGTTACGCGCTGAGCCCTCTACGCAGGTGCTATCAATTAAAAAAACATCGCCTATACGATAGCTAATCAAGCCAAATATGCGCGCGCAGCCAGTAAAAAAGTAATCATAGCTGGAGTCAATATAATATTTTTTTACTAAAAAAGTGTGTAAAAAGGGCAAGCATCGCGTCAGAATCAGTGGAATTTTAGGGCAGCGCACATAGGCAATGTAGCTTAAAATAATTCCTGTAAATGCCAGCAGGCAGGGCCAATCAAAAGCATTTTGAACAAAGAATTGCCAAGGCGTTTGATACAAGTTTCGTAGTTCGGTCATGGTGTTGTGTGCGGGTGCAATAAAAATACTCGTGCCAAAAAAACCATTCAAGTCCGCATGCATAAACAACAAGCCAATAAAAACTGAAGGGATCGCCAAAATAATCAAGGGCAGAGTAATGGTCCAGGGGGATTCTTTGACATGATGATACTCTTCTGGCGACATCCGTGGCTTGCCGTGAAAGACCATAAAGAACATTCTAAAAGTATAGAGTGCAGTAACTAAAGCTGCAGCACCCACCAAGATAAATGCAAATTGATGGCCTGGAATTAGCGAATTATGCACGGCATCGATAATCATATCTTTGGAGAAGAAACCTGAAAAAGGCGGAATCCCACACAAAGCAAGCGCCCCAATCAACATGCAAATGTAGGTGATGGGCATTTTGCGTGCCAAACCACCCATTTTACGCATATCCTGCTCATGATGCATGGCAATAATGACGGAGCCTGCAGCCAAAAATAATAAAGCCTTAAATGCAGCATGAGACATCAAATGAAACATGCCCACAGCATAAGCAGATGCGCCCTGAGCGGCCATCATATACCCTAACTGAGACAGTGTAGAATAAGCCACCACTCGTTTAATATCATTTTGCACCAAGCCCAGGATGCCCATGAAAAAGCAAGTCAGTGCGCCAATAATCAAGACAATGCTTAACGCTGCATCGGAGTATTCAAACATGGGGGATAAACGGGCCACCATAAATACCCCCGCAGTGACCATGGTTGCGGCATGAATCAAAGCTGAGATGGGCGTAGGGCCTTCCATTGAGCCTTCTAGCCAAATATGTAAAGGAATTTGCGCGGATTTACCTATCGCGCCGATAAATAGAAGAATCACCATCACCGTAATCATGCTGATCGAATGCCCAAATAAATTGACTGTTAAGCCGGTCATAGTAGGCACTAGGGCAAAAGTAGTTTGATAATCCAGCGTGCCAAAATAGCATAAGACCATCGCGATACCTAAGAGAAAGCCTAGATCCCCCACTCGATTAGCCAGAAACGCTTTCAAGCTAGCATAGTTCGCGTTTTCGCGATGAAACCAAAATCCAATCAATAAGTAGGAAAATAAGCCCACGCCTTCCCACCCAAAATACAGCAATAAAAAGTTATTCGCCATGACCAAAGTAAGCATGGCAAAAGTAAAGCCACTGATATAGCTAAAAAAGCGCGCATACCCAGTATCGCCTTGCATATAGCCGACAGAATAGACATGCACCAAAAACGATACAAAGGTCACCACAATCATCATAAATACGGTCAGGCGGTCAATCAAAAAGCCAATGCTGAAATGCAGCTGATCAAATACACCAAAAGTGTAGAGATTCACAACATAGGCAGGGGGATTTATTTCACAAAAGTAAGTGAATAAATACAACGAAATACACATCGAGATAGCCAGCAAGGGAATGGTTGTCCAGTTGGTGCCACAGACTTTTAAAAAACGCCCAAATAGTCCACTCAAAAGCGAGCCCAATAAGGGCGCCAATAAAGCAATGAGCAGCAGTTGATTCATATGCGCTGGCATTCGTCTACCCCTTTAATTCATTGAGATCATCAATGATAATATTGCGTTTCACTCGAAATAGCACCACGATAATCGCCAGGCCAATAGCTGCTTCAGCTGCAGCAACCGTCAAAATAAAGAACACAAAAATTTGGCCGGCAATACTTTGCATGCCATGCGCAAAAGCAATGAGATTGGTATTCACCGCGAGTAGAATGAGTTCCATCGACATCAGCAAAACAATGAGATTCTTACGATTGAGAATAATCCCTGCAATGCCCAGACTAAATAAAGCCGCTGCAAAAACAATATACGCAAATAGACTCATACGCCCTCCTCTTTCAACTCACTGGGCATATCGATCATGCGCAAACGATCAGCCGCTTTGACTTTAACTTGCGCACTGATCATTTGAGTTTTTTTGCCTGGACGGGTACTGCGAAAAGTCAAGGCAATCGCCGCAATCATCGCCACCAGTAAAATCACCGCAGCCAATTCAAATGGATATAAATAGTCGGTAAACAAAGTCAGGCCAATTTGCAAAACATTGCTCACATCAAACACCAGTGTGGGCGTGGGCTGCGCTAAAATGAGATGCCCTGTTAAGTTGACCAACATCACAAAAAATAACAATGCAACAGTGGCTGCAAAAGGCCAGTACGTGACAAAGTTGGCTTTTTGTTCTGCCTTTTCGACATCGAGCATCATGACCACAAATAAAAATAACACCATCACTGCGCCGACATACACTACGATCAGCACCAGGGACAGAAATTCAGCTTCAAGCAGCATCCAGGTGCCAGCAGTTGCGACAAAAGCCACAACCAAACTGAGCACAGCTTTAACCGGATGTCGTGCAGTCACAACCATCAGACCACTCAGCAAAGCAATCAGAGCAAAAATAATAAAGAGAATCGTTTGCGCCATATTCAGCATCATCCATCAATTTGGCTCATTCTAACCCATTCGCCCTGAGGGTGCAATCCCAGGCCCGCTTACTGACGACATTTCCGTTAAAAATAATTCTGCCGTTCTAGGTCTGGGTGGATCGGGTGCTCGGGGTAAGTCTGAGGCAGGAATTGCCATTAATCTTGCAATGGTTTGCAGTGTAGCAATGACCTCTGCACACGTAGGGCGTAAGTCTGCGCTAGCGTCAAGCATGCTTATAATCAAGCGCATTAAAGCCACTGCCATAGAATCAGCAAAGCCAGTGCTTTTGATCTCAGCTATGCAGTGAGGTTGAAAAGATGAGTGATCGACACTTA
>CAXNIG010000056.1:0-5647 GCA_964202445.1 Pseudomonadota bacterium | reverse complement strand
TCCACCTCCATGAGGGACTTGCGCTTTTAGCTGAGGATACATTTGCTGCAACTGATCAATTAAATGACGCTTTACTGCCATCTTGTAAACAATCGGCGCTGCAGCTGCAACCATACCCGCTCCGCCTGCTCGAGCCATTTGGCTTCTATTCAAACCCTCTTCACCTTCTTTTTGTTCAGAGGGAACCCAACGTTCATCCTCAAAATAATCCTCCAGATCAAAATCACCGGTAATCTCCGCAAAATCGATACTGTCGGTCAAGTGATAATAAATTCCATTCGTGTTCACAATATGGAAATCATAAATGGGATTTTGCATATGCGCAGGCAACAGTGATTTTTTGATTGCCTCTGAGGGGCCAATATGGATATCACCCCCGAAATGAATCTGCCCGCTACTCTGAATATTCACCGGCCCATCAAAAGTAGCTGTATCAAAATTATGAGTATACGTCTCAGCCTTGATCGTTTGATGCTGAATCTGCGCCTGATATTGATCCACCGTGATATTGCCAGATTTCATGATTTGCTGCTTCAAGGTGCCAGGCACCGTCAGATTCAGATTTTGATGCGTAGCCTGCCAATTGGTGACATCAATATTCTGCACTTCTTTCTGAACATGAATATTTTCAGTCGCGCTCTGATAGGTGGCGCTGTAACTATCGCTCAGATTTGTTTCGTGGTGAATGCTGGGTGCAACTTCGGTGATGGTTGAAGTCACACCTGGCGCGTAATTTTCTGTGATATTCGTCGTGAGATTTTGGTTGAATGCTGTTTTGACTAGAGTCGTCTCTTCGATATTCTGGCCATTGAAATTTTTGTAATCGACGGCGTTGGGTGCAGCCTTTAAATACTGCGCCTGACCACTCAGAAACTCTCCAACCTGTGGATTATTTTGCGCCTCTGCTTCAGCCTGATATTTCTTCTTCAAAGCTTGATAGTCTTCCATAGACATAAATGTTGGCATTACTTCTTTCTCCGCAATGATCTTTTCTAATACAGCTTAATCGATGATTTTAATTTGGTCAACAGATTTATTATCACTCAAATAAAAGGAACTCAACCTGCGCATCGCACCATTACGATGCGCAGGAGAGCCTTGCCAGCTACAACAAGTTTTTTTATGCTGCCGCTGAGTGCTGCCCCTCTAGCGTACGCAAAATCCGATCACTCACAGATTTCTTGAAAAATAACAGTGAATTCATTTTATTGGATAGCATTGACTGCAATGAAATGAGATCTTCTCGGTTATAAATCTGGTAGATCTTTTTGGCTAAACGAACCAATTTATCTGCCGAAAGAGATCCCAATTCATGACTTGAGAAAATCTCCGCGCAGAAACAATCCAAATCATTTAAATCACACCAGCCGTTCTCAGTGACTTCAAGCGTCTGGATGCCCCTTTTCGTCTGATACATTATGACAAGATGCGATTTTGTGGATTTGCTTTTTATTTTTCTTATTGTCGTGTTCATTTTTCACAGCTCCCTTTTTTTTAATTCCATTAGGCTTGCTTGGATTTGCCTTCTCGACGACCTGTTCCACAGCCTTTTCACTAACCAACTTATCATCCACTGCAATGACCTGAATCCTTTTTTTCATCTCATTCCAATCACGTTTTATAATGGAATCCTCTTCGGCCTTATTTTTCTTATCCTCCCATTCCATTTTTTCAATGATGGCAGGGCCCTCTATTTCAATGTCAATGTGCTGGAAGCTTTCCTTGACGGTTTTGGGCAAAATGTCCATCGACCTCATAAAGCGTTCGAGCTTGTCACGCTCATAGTAATAAAGCGCGTGCATCTCGTAATTTTTTATGGCTAGATCATCAACAGCCTTTGTTCTGCGTCTGCCCAGGATTTTACTCAGCAGATCACCTGCTTCAAAAATCTCTGGCTGCTCGAGGGTTGCACCTAAGCGTAGGGCGACTTCCATGTCCAGGCTGTGGCCTTCATGATCTGCTGACTTTTGCAAAGCTTCGACCATTTCGCTGGAGATCCGTTTGTTATGCTTGGCGTCAAATGCCATATCTTCTAAGATGGGCTTTAATTCGCAGGCAATGACGTGATACTCCACCTCAAATAATTCCCGGAAGGTTTTGCCGATTCTGCGATTAACTTCGTCTGCGACGGAACGTTTATCCTTTTTTGCTAGGCCCTCAATCTGTTTATACATTGCTGCTGGTAGCTTGATCGTTGGGCGTGGGTCGTTTTGGTTGGTGAGCTGACGTAGATCCATAACTTTTCTCTCCTCTCTAGTTAAATTTCATAGTTTTTTAGCTGTAACCCTTAAGATTACAGACAGGACATACAGTAAAAATATAGAGTAACGTTGTTCTGTAATGGCCACTTTATGACTTCCAAAATGCTTTGTCAAGTTTTCTTTATTTTTTATTTTAAAAAAATCAGAAAACTTGTTTTTTATGGTTATAAGCAAGATAATTTGTCAAAACGATTTGAAGCTGTTATAGTGGCCTCTGAAATAAATGAAGACTTAAAATCAGATGAATGATAAAACATTAAAGTGCCTTTCTGATCGTTTAAACTTTGCTTTGGAAGTCACGAAAATTTCAAAAGCTGAGTTAGCCAGAATGATTAATGTAAAGCCGCAAACCATACAGTATCTATGCTCTACCAGTGCGGAAAGCTCAAAATTCACTTTTGAACTTGCTCACGCACTGGGAATTAATTTTGAATGGCTTGCCGTAGGAAAAGGTGACATTCATGATACCGAGGCTCAGCCAACTGAACATAAAGATTATGTAAAAAATTTACCTTTATTTACGATTGATACATTGCGTGACGTGTTAAAGAATTCTTTATTCGACAGGGCAATACACGCTGACTCATTTCAGTTTGAATTGCAGGATCAGTCTATGTGGCCTCGATTTTCGCAGGGAACATTGCTTATTTTTAGTCGCATCATTCCAGAAAAAAATGGAAGCTTCGTCTTGGTCTATTTAAATGCGATAGACGATATTATTTTTAGAGAGATAAAAGAGTTAAGCGGCAAGAAAATACTGGTTCCATTTAACTCTAGTTTGTTCAAAGAAATCGATTTACAAGAGTCCGATAAAATATTGGGTGTTTTAACTGAAGCGCGTTGGAGGATAGAGTCATGAGTGTGATCACAGGAATTTTGCGTAGATGTGGGTTAATTCCTGCTGCTACTTTTTACCATTTTTCGTCAATAAAAAATCGATACCCCTGTCGGGTCACGGCTGAGCGTATTGATTCCACAACCCAAGAAACCATTGTGGTCTACAGGGTCAGTCCACGCAAAGACGAATTTGAAATTAAATTAAAGAGCCTACTGGATCAACCATTATTGATTGAAAAATTTCATCCCACCGAAGCAATTCGGCTAGGATTTATGGCTTTCGGTGAAATTTTCTTTAACCAGCCTAAGGAAACAGCCTATCAACAATACCAAGATATTGTTAAAAAAATGAATAACAGCGATGAGAAAAATCATGAAATCGAATAAACCCTTAAAACTGAACTCTCGATATATTCTACCGATCTGCATGATTTATCTGACTGCAATGCTTGCAGCTGATGTCGTTGCCTTTAAATTTGTCAGCATGGGGGGAATTATTCTATCGGGGGCAACGATTGTATTTCCATTTACTTATTTATTTGGCGATGTCATTGCCGAAGTCTATGGTTATGATGCTGCACGACGTATTGTTTGGCTGGGATTATTGAGTGAATTTATTTTTGCTCTTATTATCAAAGGAGTTATTATTTTACCCTATGCACAATTTGCCAATTTCCCTGAAGCTTTTCAAACTGCTGACGGTGGCATGTTGCGCTTTGTCATTGGCGGCATTATTGGTAATGTTGCCAGTAGCTTTCTAAATATTTACATCGTTTCAAAATGGAAAATCATTGCACAAGGCCGGATTTTCTGGCTACGCAGTATTGTTGCAACTGCATTATCAGAAATCGTGATCATTAGTTTCGCCGTTATGATTGGATTTTCGGGGCACATGTCCACAATGATGGAGATTAAAATTATCGCCTGGGCTTATGGCCTCGAAATTATTTACGCATTTATTTTTGTCTGGCCTGCATGGGGTATTTCTATGTGGCTTAAAAATAAAGAGGGCATTGACAGCTATGACTATGGCGTCAATTATAATCCATTTCGTTTCACAGATTAAACACAGGGAGAGAAAATGAAAATCTTAGTATTAAGTGCATTCCATGACGAGGCAAGAAGCTTTATTGCAACTTTGCAAGATATCCGCGAAGTTACACTTGGAAAAAGGAAATGCCTTCAAGGCCGAGTTGGCGAGCATGACGTATATGTCAGCTTTTCTGGAATTGGTACGACCAGCGCAGCAGCGACGACAACCGCTCTCTGCGAGCGTTTAAATCCAGATTGCATTCTACTGTGTGGCAGTGCGGGTGGATTAACTGCAGGACAAAAAACAGGTGATTTAGTCATTGGAGAATCCATTGTGGATATCGACTTGTTCACACTTCCCAAAGCACTGACAGGAACACCCTATGAGCCATGCCTGACAGACCCACATTTAGACAAAGCACTGGACATTGAATTTGCGCCACATCCACTATTCTTAGAAATTTGTGCAGGCACATCGTTAGAGTCCGTGAGCAAAGGAAAAATTGTGACAAGCAACACTTTTCCAGCCCCGCCAGACGCGTTCAAAAAAATTCTATCATTGGGTTGCAATGCCATTGAAATGGAAAGCACAGGCGTATTAAATGCAGCCAAACATTATGATATTCCGGTTATGGTCATCCGCGCTATCAGCAATTCTCTAGATGATGATGGAAAAGATTTAGGTACTCCAGCTACAGCACTCAGCACTTGCGCTGATAGAATCAGGGATTTTTTACAAGATCTGTTTATCAGAATTAACACTTTAGAGCCCTTGGTTAGCCAAAGAAAAGCCGCTCACGCTAGCGCAATGATTGCAACCCATGGTCTTGACGCACATCCAGAAGGTGGATTCTACAAAAGGACTTATTGCTCCACCACCTTAGTTGCTGAACGGCCGTCTGCAACCTCTATTTTATTTTTACTCACGAAAGGCGACTTTTCCGCCTGGCATACCGTGGATGCTGATGAAACCTGGAATTTTTATGAAGGAGACCCGTTATTACTCAGGGTGATTGATCCTGCAACAAACAGCCTTCAAACAATTCAAATTGGCGGCGTGGGCGGTCTTCTGCAATATACCGTTCCACAAGGGCATATTTTTTCATCTGAAACGTCTGGTGATTATAGCTTTGTTGGGTGCAGTGTTTCACCTGGATTTCGCTTTGAAGGTTTCCAACTAACCCCTCGAGCTGAAATAGAAGCGCGCCTCGCTGGATACCCAGATTCATTAATTCGCCTTGTTCGGAATGTTCCCGTTGCTAGTGACATGGCGAGCGCTGGGGGATTTGTTTACCCACAGCCAGGTAGCGGCACCATGACCTTCTCTGGCGTGATGGCCGCTGATGCGCTACAACGTGGCGATCTTGCCCTTGTATAAAGCATTACGCTCTGTGTCAGACAGGAAACGCGTTCTGCCGCGTGGCTCTTTCAACTTGGGGAGTTTGGCAACGCAATTTTCATGTACCCAACCCCATTCTTTAATCGCAATGGTGTAAAGATGGCTGAGCGTGGCCATA
>CAXNIG010000055.1:0-5788 GCA_964202445.1 Pseudomonadota bacterium | reverse complement strand
TGTTCAAGACCCTGCGAATATCGCTCAGGTATTGGGCTGGGTCAGTGCGAGTGATATTAAACAGTGCCCTGTGCAGGCTGCCTGTGCTAATTGTGGTGGCTACTATGACGAAAGCAAATTGCCCACTCCCAGCTCAGTTTCATTGCAAGATGCACAAGTTACGATTCATGCGCCGCCACCTATTCATTATCAGTTGAATGGAAGTGCAAGCTTTACCAATGGCGTGAGCATTAGCCAGCCAGGACGCCTGCTCTCTGCTGATCAAGCAACCATTACCCCTGACCTTAAAACGGGAAAATTGCAGTCGATTACAGCCAATGGCAATGTGCACTTAGAGCAGCCAGGGCAAATGATTGTTTCAGATTCGCTGCATGCGAATCTCATTGATCATCAGGCGGAAATGACGGATGTGCATTACTTAATGCGCGTGGGGGCCAATAATCCACGTCAAACTGCAGGAAGCGCCACGAATCCTAATTTTACAGGCTATGCCCATGGCAGCTCAGATAACGTTAAGCAGATCAATGCCAATCAATACACGCTGGAACATGCCACTTATAGTACCTGCTCCCCTCTAACACGAACTTGGGAGCTCGATGCCAGGCAAATTGACTTGGATCAAAGCACCGGCGAAGGTCAGGCCAAAGATACAACTTTAAGATTCAATGGCATCCCGGTATTTTACTTCCCTTATTTAAACTTCCCGCTGAATGATCAACGAAAATCAGGATTTTTATATGGTGGAGTGGGCCAAACGGGAAGTAGTGGGGTCTCTTTGTCCACGCCTTATTACTTTAATTTAGCGCCCAATTATGATGACACCTTAACCCCTAATTTCTATACCAAACGTGGCCTCTTGCTGGCCAATGATTTTCGCTATCTAACTTCAACCAGTGCAGGCAGTATTAAGGTGGAAATGGATCCCTATGATCCAGAAAATAATGGCCAGTTTCGTTATGGCTATGTCTTAAATGACACCACTAATTTAGGCAGCTGGCAAAGTAATTTGAATTATAATCAAATTGGCGATGATAACTTTCTGAATGATTTTAGCATTATGGAGGCCAATCAAGTTTTATTGAATCGTTCTCTTTCCCTGAGTGATCAAACAGAACACTGGAATTTTAATGGATTACTGCAATCTTATCAGGTGATTAATTCGCAATTGACTACAGCGAATACCCCTTATACTGAGCTTCCTAATCTTAACTTAGGCGCGCAATATCCTAATATATTGGGTCCGCTTAGCTTTGGTATGGGCTCCAGCTTTGTGAACTTTACTAAAAACAACAACACTCCTGGCGTGCCCTCGCCCATTGAAGGGCAACGCATTAATTTGACGCCAGAAGTGAGTTTGCCCTTAACTTCTGCTTATGGATATTTCACTCCGAGTATCAGTTTTGATAGTACGAATTATAATTTACAAAATTATAATCTGAATGGGTTTGCCCAAAAGAGCCCGAGTATTGAATTGCCGATTTTAACTGTCGATACCAGTGCTTACTTTGATCGCTCCCTGTCCTGGGGCATGGGGCAGGATACACAAACCTTGCAGCCTCGTTTATTTTATTTGTACGTTCCTTATGAAAATCAAAATAATGTTCCTGTTTTTGATACCACGATTGTTCCTTTTACTTACAGCCAACTTTTTACCTCTAATCGGTTTAGTGGCACGGATCGAATGGCGGATGCCAATCAACTGAGCTATGCTTTAACAAGTACTGTCAATAATCAAGCAGGACAGCAGCTTTTAAGTGGTGGCTTAGGGCAGATCTGGTACTTTGAAAATCGCCAAGTTTCGCTATGCCAAAATCAGCCTGGGCAACTCCCTTGTATTCAAAGTGAAAATCCAAACTATGCGACTCAGTTTTCTGATATCGCGGCTTATTTTACCTATAACTTTAACCCAGTTTGGTCCTTTAATGCCAATGCAACCTATGACACCAACTATACTGAAATGGATTTACAAGAATATACCCTGACCTATGCACCCAGCAATAATTTATTTAATCTCAGTTACCAGAGTAATCGACAGAACTATAGCCTGCTGAGCACGCAACAACTTTTAGATGGCTCTAATCCTCCAGCCTCGTCTTTAGTGAATGGCTCTTTTGTTTGGAATATAAATGACAAATGGGCGGTATTAGGCAGCTTAAATTATTCGCTTGAAAATAATGGTACGGTTTCTGAATTTACGGGTCTACAATACAGTGCTTGCTGCTGGGCACTCCGTCTTCTCGCGTATAAATATGTTGTGAACAATGACCCCAATACACCGAATGTGATGACAGGTCCCACGACGACTGCTTTTATGTTACAATTTCTTCTCAAAGGGTTGGGCAATCTCAGTACCAGCGGGCAGGCAGCAACGCAGTTATTAGCAACCATCCCTGGTTATAATGGACAATTAGGATTTTAACTCATGATATTTAAAAACAGTTTTTTATGTGGCATCGCACTTTTACTCAGTACAGCGGGCCATTTTATTTTTGCAGATTCAACTCCCACTCCTTTTAATGGGGTGGTTGCGATTGTTAATACAGATGTCATTACAAGTGATGAACTCAATACAGCCACGACACAAGCCATTGCTCAAGCGCAATCTCAGGGCTTGACCATTCCTGCAGTTGTCATTGTGCAGCGCCAAGTTTTGCAAGGCTTGATCATGCAGAAGATCGCCTTACAATTAGCAAAGCTCAATAATATTCAAAAAAGTGATGATCAAATTAATGCAGCCATTGCCAATATTGCGGCACAAAATCATCTGAGTACGGATCAACTTTATAGTAAATTGGCAAGCCAAGGCATCGATCAAGCGGCTTATCAACAAACCATCCGTACGCAATTGATTGTTCAGCAATTAGAGCAACAAGCGGTTGCAGGCGCGATTATTATTACCCCAAGTCAAATCGATAATTATCTGGCCACGCAGGCCCGCATCAATAATGCGAATACCGAATACGATGTTGGGCATATCCTCATTGCTTTGCCTCAAAATCCTAGTGCAGATGATTATGTGACTTTAAAAAATAAAGCCAATTTGGTGATTCAAAAAATTAAAGCCGGTCTCGCTTTCAGTCAAGCTGCAATGACCTATTCCAATGCTGGAGATGCACTGACCGGTGGAGACCTCGGCTATAAAACATTAAGCCAATTACCGACTATTTTTGTGCAACCGATTAGCACAATGCAGATTGGAGAGGTGGCAGGTCCGATTATTTCTGATAGTGGCTATAACATTATTACTTTGCTGGGCAAAAAAGGCGGCAATACCACTGATACATCCGCACACTATGTGACAGAGTTTCATGTGGAAGCCATTTTAATGAAGTCCAGCCCTATCATGGATGATGAAGCGGTTCAATCTCAAATGCAACGCTTAAAAACAGCGATTGATAATGGGGTTCCATTTGCGCAAATTGCTGAAGCCAATTCTCAAGATTACTTTACCAATAAAAATGGGGGAGATATGGGCTGGGTTAATCCAGTGAAGCTCGACCCCGTCTTAGCTTCACGCGTTGCCACTGCGCCGATTAATACTCTGATTGGGCCATTCCAAACTGCAAAGGGATGGTATTTAATTAAAGTGGTGGATAAGCGTCAAGTCAATGATACCCAGGCCTACGAACGCGAACGTGCTCAGCAAGCGCTCTTTATGCAAAAAGCCAACGAGGCCCTTTTGGCTTGGCAAGCACAGATTAAAGGCGCGTCCTATATCAATATTTTAGATCCTAATTTAGCGCTGCAGAACAATGATACATCAGGCTCGTAAACGTTTTGGCCAAAACTTTCTTCACGATAAGAATGTGATTGATCAGATCATTCGGGCTATTCAGCCTGCAACGCGTGCGCATATTATTGAAATTGGTCCAGGACAAGCCGCATTAACCACGCCGTTGATTGCTGAGGCCAAAAAACTGACTGTGATTGAAATAGATCGTGATCTTGCCGCATCGCTTCAGAAAAAAGAGACCGAAAAATTTAGGGTTATCGTCGGCGATGCGCTTCAATTTGACTTTGCGGATCTTTATCAAGCTGAGAAAATGACGGTTGTTGGTAATTTGCCTTACAATATCAGTACGCCGATTTTATTCCATCTGATGCAATATGCCGCGCACATTGATGATCTTTTTTTCATGCTACAAAAAGAGGTTGTTGAGCGCATGGCTGCTGGCCCAGGTGACAAAGAATATGGCCGTCTGTCGGTGATGATTCAGTATTTTTGCGAAATCAGACCGCTGTTTCACGTTAGCCCTCAATCCTTTTCACCCGTTCCAAAAGTGGACTCCATGGTTGTTCATCTCAGCCCTTGGATCATTGCTCCATATCCCCCACTCAATGATTTCAAGCGATTTAGCCTTATTGTGCAGCATGCTTTTTCGCAACGTCGCAAAACGCTCCGCAATGCTCTGTCACAAATTGACTTAATCGTTCCACAAGAATATGCGCAAAAGCGTGCAGAAGAGCTGAGCGTTGCTGATTTTATTGTTTTGGCAAATGATACCAATCCAAAGTTTGGATGAGGCTTGCTGATCGCGAGTTCCACAGCGTAGCGAGGACTGTTTGGGCAGGCAGAAAGTCTCATTCAAGCTTTGGATGGGTATGAGCATGCGGGGTAAGGCGGCAAAAACAGGTCTTGACAATCAATATACAGTTCTAATATCATTCTATCTGAACTAACAAACCCTAGTGTTGATGCCGTGACCATGATACTTGAATTAAAAGGGGATCAGCCCCTTACTTTGAATTGCCTGGTGGTGCAGTATCAAGCTAGGATTCATGGGCCTTATGAAGTGAAAGTCCAGATTGCTGCTGAGGATTTTGATTTTGTCGCGGATACGCCTTGTGTGGTGAAGGTCAGCGCTGCGCAATGGCAGTCTTTTTGTTTTACGGGACAGTTAAATAGTCTTGCAGAGAGTGGCACGATCAATCTGCAAGGCGGATTGCGCTGGCTGACCATTGTGCCGGATTGTTCTATTTTGTATCAGCAACAGCGCTCTGGGATTTATTATGATGCATCGATTTTGGATGTGATTCAGCGAGGATTAAAGTCAGTTTCGGTGCAGCAAAATTTAAGCGCGCTGACCAGCCTTGCGTATCCGCGCCAAAAATCGATGACTCAATATGCAGAATCAGATATGGCTTTTATCTCCAGGCAATTGGCAGAATATGGAATTTGGTACCATTTTTATCAGGATTTTGACACGGGCTCCGGCGCCACCATGCGGCTGGGCGATCATAATCAGGCTTTTGTCGATCGTGGCAGCGTTGCGATTTTAACGGATGCAGCAAGCGAAGGTGCAGGCCTGTTTAATGTGGAATGGAATGCAACTGACTTACCCGATGCGGTGATGGGGGTGCATTTTGTTGAGGACGATAATGCCTATCTCACATCGGGTGAAACCGGCTTGCAGCATCATACGCTCGGCAATCAGCTTAACCAAAAGCAACTTGATTATTTAACCGGTGTGGCTCGGGCAGGGATTCAAGTGCAGCAGCAGGTGTTGACCGCTTCTTTTCAAGGCTTGAATCTGCAAGCGGGAGAGGTCATCCACCTTGACTGCGATGATCCACCAATTGCCTTTGTGATCACCGCAGTGAACTATGATTTTAGCGGAACGCATAGCTTGAGGGCCGCCGCTTTGATAGATTTAGAAGGGAAGGCTTTGACCTATCGCACGCCGATTTGGGTGGACTACCAGCGTGCCTATCCCTCACCTGAATTTACAGGTATCCTATCAGGCTGTTATGGTCTGTCTGAGGGGGAAGTGGTGGTGCCTGATGCACT
>CAXNIG010000054.1:0-5792 GCA_964202445.1 Pseudomonadota bacterium | reverse complement strand
GCTTCCAAAACATTTTATCGGTAAAATTATTAGCAGCTTCAGGAACCTGCCCTGCTGCACGCCGCCGCTTTGCACGTTTAATCAAAATTTCAGATAAAGCGTTAACCCTATGCTGATCTGTCACAAAGCTTGTTTTAAGAAAATGCCGCAAATCCGTCATTCCTTTTCCCCGCACCAACCAATACGGAAACCTATTTACCTTTGAACGCAAATATGCCAGGGCCATGATTTTTATTTCTTAATTAGACTAATAATTCTATTATATTATTAATTTTATATAAATGTCAAGCTGCATGTGACAACTGCAGTTGATTTGCATATCTACTAATTTTCGCTTGTCAAAAGTGCGCAGTCGTTTTAAGATAGCCCATTATTGTATTTATTAAGGAAATAACATGTCATTGATCTCCCTTCGCCAACTTCTGGATCACGCAGCTGAATATACTTACGGCATCCCCGCTTTTAATGTCAATAATCTGGAACAAGTGCGTGCGGTGATGGAGGCGGCAGCCGAAGTTGATAGCCCCGTTATTCTGCAGGCTTCCGCAGGGGCTCGCAAGTATGCGGGCTCAACCTTTATCAGACATTTGATTTTAGCGGCGGCGGAAGAATTTCCCTTTTTGCCGATTGTGATGCATCAGGACCATGGCGCATCGCCTGAGGTCTGCTTCCGCTCAATTCAAAATAATTTCTCCTCAGTGATGATGGATGGCTCGCTCATGAGTGATGCCAAAACACCTGCTACCTATGAATATAATGTCAATGTAACCCGCAGCGTAGTTGAATTAGCACATGCTTGTGGCGTGTCCGTTGAAGGCGAATTGGGCTGCCTGGGCTCACTTGAAACAGGCAAAGCAGGCGAAGAAGATGGCTCTGGCGCGGATTGCGTTTTGGATCATAGCCAAATGCTGACAGACCCTGAAGAAGCGGCTGATTTTGTCAAACAAACAAAAGTGGATGCGCTTGCAATTGCAGTGGGAACAAGCCATGGCGCTTATAAGTTTTCCCGCCCTCCAACGGGTGACATCCTGGCAATCAATCAGGTCAAAGCCATTCATGCACGCATTCCCAAAACCCATTTGGTGATGCATGGCTCCTCTTCTGTCCCACAAGATTGGCTGAAAATCATTAATGAATTTGGTGGCAATATCGGTGAGACCTACGGCGTGCCAGTTTCTGAAATTCAAGAAGCCATTAAACACGGCGTCCGCAAAATCAATATTGATACCGATCTACGCCTTGCTGCAACGGGTGCAATCCGCCGCTTCTTCAGCGAACACCCTGCTGAATTTGACCCTCGCTCCTACAATAAAGTAGCGAAGGACGCGATGAAATCCATCTGCAAAGCGCGCTTTGAGCAATTTGGCTCAGCCGGACAAGCCAACAAAATCAAAGTCATCAGCCTAGAAGCCATGGCTGAGCGTTATCAGAAAGGCACTTTATAACCCTAAACACTCATGCACGCCATTATTCTCTAGTATCCACTATAAAATCATGGTATAAATTAAATGATCGATAAAAATGGAGGTTAACTGGATTGAAACCCTTAGGTCGCCTGATGTGTGCAGGCCTCTTATCCTGTTTAGGCAATATTGCGTGCGCAGACTCGCCTGATCAGGTTAATTTTCTGAATTGGGCGATGTGGATTGACCCTAGCATCATTACGCAGTTTCAACAAAGTACCGGCATTCAAGTAAATCAAACTTTCTTTAGCGACGAGGATATGCTCAAGGCGCGCTTACTACAAAAAAATAATGGCCTCGACCTTGTCGTGCCTACACTTCGGGATATGCAAATTGAGATTCAAGCTGGATTGTTTCAACCTTTGGATAAAAGTCAAATTCCGAATTATAAAAACTTGAGCCCCTCTCTTCTTAAAAAAACTGCAACCGTTGATCCCGGCAATAAATATGGCATTATTTATGATTGGGGCACCATCGGCATTGGCTATAATGTAGATGCAGTACGTAAAGCCCTGGGGCCGAATGTTAATATCGATGATTGGCAGTTTGCCCTCAATCCTAAATATCTGGCCAAACTGCAAAGTTGCGGAGTATCTTTTTATGATACCCCACTGATTATTTATGGTATTACGCTGCATTATCTGGGACTCAACCCCAATAGCACCAACGTTGCTGATTTTCAAACCGCCACGGATTACCTTCTGAACATCCGCCCCTACCTCACTTACTTCAGTAATTCTAATTACATTTTTGATCTTGCCAGCGGCAATTTGTGCATGGTGATTGGCTATTCTGGAGATATTGTTCGCGCACAACAATTCGCTAATGCGGCGCATAATAACATTCACATTCGATATGTCATTCCTAAAAGTGGCGCCCCCATCGAAATTGATATGATGGCGATTCCCGCTGACGCCCCTCATCCAGCCGCCACATATAAACTCATTAACACACTACTTCAAGCTAAAAATGCCGCTGCAACCAGCAATATTATTTTTGCACCGAATGAGGTCCCCGCATCCAAACCCTACCTCAATCCTATTTTTCAATCACCCGAAGTCTATCCTTCTGATCAAATCATTGATCAGCAACTCTTTACAATTTTGACCCCACCCCCACTGGTAATGCAACAAGTCACCAATATGTGGTTGGAAGTTCGTTATGGCATTAAGGAGGAAAATTAATGGCCAGCCCTAATATTAATTATGATGTTCCACCGATTATTCGCGTTGAAAATGTCACCAAAGTCTTTGAAGACAATGTCGTGGTGGACAATGTCAGCCTGGAAATCTATCCCACTGAATTCTTCTCCCTTCTGGGCGGATCAGGCTCTGGCAAAACCACACTGCTGCGGATGCTGGCTGGATTCGAGACACCCACTAAAGGCAAAATTTATATCGATGGCGTAGATATGTCACATATGCCACCCTACGCACGCCCTGTTAATATGATGTTTCAGTCGTATGCACTATTCCCCCATATGTCGGTTGAAAATAACATTGCGTTTGGCTTAAAACAAGATCGCCTTCCTCCTTTAGCCATTGCTCAACGCGTTGCTGAAGTTTTAGAGTTAGTCCAAATGAGCGAATATGCCAAACGTAAGCCACACCAACTGTCAGGCGGACAAAGACAACGGGTTGCACTCGCACGCTGCCTCGCTAAACGCCCCAAAGTTCTTCTGTTAGATGAACCTTTATCGGCCTTAGATAAAAAGCTACGCGATAAAATGCAATTTGAATTAGTTGATATTCAAGAAAAGCTCGGCATGACTTTCGTCGTGGTCACCCATGATCAGGCTGAGGCTATGACCATGTCCAGCCGAATCGCTATTCTCAATAATGGCGCTTTGGAACAAGTGGGAACGCCGACACAAATTTATGAATTCCCCAATAATCGTTTTACAGCAAACTTTATCGGCACGACTAATTTATTTGAAGGGACATTGGTCTGCAATGAAAACGAACAAGCGATCATTGAGCCTATTGGCTTAAACTGCCAATTTCAAGTCGATCATAAAGTGGAGGGCGAAGTTGATCAAGATATTTGGGTGGCAGTACGCCCTGAAAAAGTAGAAATCAGCACCACCGCGCCTGCACATTTTAATCCTGAAAAACCGGTTAACTGCATGCAGGGCACCATTAGTCAAATTGCATATTTGGGCGGGCTCTCGACTTATCATATTATTTTACCCAATCAAACTGTGGTCAAAGCCACTGACTTTAACATTGAACGTAAAAACGATAATCCCACTTGGGATGACACGGTTTATTTAACCTGGGAATCCAACAACATCATGGTTCTAAACTCATGAAACATTCCGTTGAATATTATAATAAGCTCAATAAAATTCGACGCTGTTTGGTGATCGTACCCCCCTATCTATGGTTTGTGATTTTCCTCTTTATCCCCTTTCTAGCAGTGATTAAAATTAGTTTTGCAGAGTCTGTCATTGAAAGCCCACCCTACACTCAACTGCTGACCTACTCAAATCACGTCATGAATATCACGCTCAACTTTGGCAATTATCATTTTATTTTTAGCCACGGCGCCTTTTTGATTGCCTATCTATCATCGATCAAAGTTGCTTTTGTGACGACCTTGCTGTGCATTTTAACGGGTTACCCGATTGCTTATGCCATTGCAGTTTCTAAGCCCCGCGTGCGTAATCTGTTATTTTTATTAGTGATTCTGCCTTATTGGACTTCATTTTTACTGCGGGCTTATGCCTGGATTAATATTTTGCAGATCAACGGCTTGCTCAATCAACTCCTGCTGCACTTACATATTATTCAGGTGCCACTCCGCATGATCTACAATCCTTTCTCTTTATATCTGGGGATGCTCTATGGCTACTTACCTTTTTTTATTTTGCCCTTATATGTCACACTGGTCAAAATGGACCGCTCCTATATCGAAGCAGCCTATGACCTAGGCGCGCGACCTATCGTGACCTTTTTTAGAGTGACCCTCCCCTTATCCATGCCTGGCGTACTTTCAGGAGCCTTGTTAGTATTTATTCCTTCTGTGGGCGAAGTAGTCATCCCTCAAATTTTGGGCGGCATTAATACAGTGATGATCGGCAATGTCATTTGGCAGGAATTCTTTACCGCCAATAACTGGTGTGTTGCGGCAGGCCTTGCGGTATTGATGATGCTGGTTTTGGTCTTCCCCTTAGTCTGGCTCCAAAAAATTCAACTCAAATCTGAGACAAAATTATGAAAAACAGTCTTTTTTTACGTCTTGCCCTTTTATTGGGCCTACTCTTTTTTTACATTCCCATTATTTTGCTAATCATTTATTCGTTTAACAGCTCACAGCTTGTTAATTTATGGGGCGGGTTTTCGACTCAATGGTATCATGTTTTATTTACAGATAGCACCGTCTTGCAAGCTGCAGCCCTGAGTGTTGAAATTGCCATTTCCGCCTCGACCTTGGCTTTGATTTTAGGCACGGCTACTGCTGTTGCATTGCGTCGATATGGCCTCTTTTTTGGACGAGACTTCTTTTATGGAATGACGATCACCCCTATTGTTTTACCCGATATTGTCATGGGCTTGTCTTTGCTTTTATTGTTTATGGGCTTGAATGATTTAACTGGATTTCCTAACCGCTACGGCTTTGGCACCATTTTGATCGCCCACACTACTTTCTGCACCGCCTATGCCACGATGGTCATTCAAAGTCGCTTGGGTCAAATCGATCGCTCTATCGAGGAAGCTGCAATGGATTTAGGCGCGAGACCCTCCAAGACTTTTTTCAAGATCACCCTCCCCCAAATCAGCTCTGCCTTAGTGGCTGCCTGGCTACTCTCTTTTACCTTATCGATTGATAATTTAGTGGTAACCTCATTTGTCAGCGGGCCCGATACGACCACTTTGCCCTTATTTATCTATGCAACAATCAGAAATGGCGTAACTCCTGAGATGAATGCATTGGCGACCGTAATGATTTTAGTCGTCACTACCGCTTTAATTCTGGCGGCATTCTTTTTACCCAAGCAAAGCAAACGCTCACTTAAATTTAAAAAGAATGCTTAAGCCTCAGCGGCCCGCTTAATCTTATTGAAGCGACGCATTTCTTGCAGGGCAGTATGAAGCGCACCCTCAACGCGCTTGAGATCTTCGGCCAAGCGCTTGATGTCTTCTTGCACGTAGATCAGACTGACTTCTGCCGCATTCATTTCGTACTCAATCCGCTGAATGTCATCCAAAGATTTTCCTTTTGTTTCAAAGCCTAAAATTGCAGTTAATAAAAATCCGAGCAGACAGACACTGCCCATGACAATCATGGTGATCGGTAAACCAAATGCCATCTTTAAAACAGGCAAAC